>NZ_CASGGV010000290.1:0-66058 GCF_949319125.1 Frankia sp. Hr75.2
CGAAGGCGACCAGCTCGGCCAGGGCAAGGAAAACGCACGGTCATTCCTCCGCGACAACCCGGACCTGACCAACGAGATCGAAAAGCGGATCAAGGAGAAGCTCGGCCTCTCCCCGACGCTGGACGCCGACGCTCCCCCGCCAGTCGCGGTGAACCTCTGACCAGGGCGTGATGTACGGCTCCAATGCGTCCGGCCAGGGCAGGCCTTCGCGCTGATTGTCGGGCGTGATCAAGTGATGGGTCGAGGTGCGGTCGTTCCGCAACATCCGCCGCGGCCACTACGAGCTCGCCGTCGACATCGACCCGAGGCTGCGGCTGGCCGCCGCGTTCACCGAACTCGCTGCTGCCGTCTGACCGAAGGTCACCATGGCCGCTGGCATGCCTCGCCTCCTCAGAACGCAACACCGTCACGTCGCGTACCCGCCATCTGGCGCACAGCGACGCAGCGTCCCAGTCTGACTCGGCTAGGCCGTCGAGCAGGTCGGCCAGGTCGGGGGCGTTCCATCCAGCGGAGCTGACGCGTATCCCTGCCTTCCCGGGCCGGTGCCGGCGATGCCTGGCACGATCGGCCGCCGCAGGGTAGCTGCCTCCTCGATTCCGGAAAATCTACTCCCGCCGCAGTAGACATCGAGCGCTTCCCTGGGTAGGGTTCCTGTCGTAGCCAAGGAAGTCACATGGTCGCGGCAGACATGAACTGGCGCGGGCAGGGCGGTGGCCAGGGCAGGCCGCCGAGCACCACGACAGAAGTTCAGCAGTACCCGACCAGACGACGAGCAGAGGAGTAGACGCCATCAGGATCGCCCGAGCGATGGTCTAGCTCGCTCGGCTACCGCAGGCCCCAGATTGGAAGGTGGTCCCCGGTCACGCATCGCGATCTCCGCACGCCCGCCCTCCGGGGCCGGCTACGCGGACTCAGGGAACTTGACGTACCTAGTAGATGGTGTTGAGTTTGTGGGGCCCTGGTGCCATTGGCACCAGGGCCCTTCGACGTGCCCCGGTTCTGGGGCGACCCCCACGTAGCCGTCCAGCGGAGGCGATCAACGGTCCCGCGGCCCGGTTCCTGGTGGCCTACAGATAGAAGCGACGCGCCGAACGAGCGACCGGTCCGACGCGCCTTGGGTGTCAATGGCCTCGGGGGCGCGGCGGCTCGGGGCGGGGTCCTGTGCGGCGCGGTGTGTGGCGCCCTGCGCTCGCCGGGCTGGGTTCCTGACAGTGTTCGACCTGCCAGTCGTGGGTGCTTGGCCGGCGGCATCTATCTGACCCTGCTCGTCGACCCGAAGGTCCGCGGCGCCCACCAGGAACAGCGGCTGGCCGACGCCCGCGCCGACCGCCCCTTCGACAGGACCGGGCCCACATCGTGGAGTACGACGTGCCCCGCGGCTTGTGCGCGTGCCAGTCTGCTGGATCGGCCGCACATCCCCTGTGTGCCCGCCGTCGCGGTCACACCATCCCGCGACCCGGCCGCGATCTGGCTGCGGCAGATCGCGGCTGCTTCCTGGTCGTGCAGGCCGAGTGTGTTCCTCCACCGGAGCCGACGCCCTGCCCTGTCCTGCCTTTCCGAGCAGGCGCCGCCGCCGACGGGCCCCGTCGTGCGCGGCAGGGTAGCTGTCTCCTGGGAGCCAAAAATCTGTCCCCGCCGTAGTAGACATCTGGGCGCGGCTGTGGGTAGAGTTCCTGTCGTAGCGAAGGAAGTCACATGGTCGCGGCAGACATGAACTGGCGCGAGCAGGGCGGTGGCCAGGGCGGGCCGCCGAGTACCACCGCGAAAGGTTCGGCAGTACCCAGTAGTTGACCTGTGTGGAGAGGGGAGTAGACGCCATCAGGATCGCCCGAGCGATGGTCTAGCTCGCTCGGTTACCGCAGGCCCCGGATTGGAAGGTGGTCCCCGGTCACGCATACGCGATCCCCGCACCCCCGCCCTCTCGGGTGGGCATGCGGGTTCCAGAACCCGGCGCGTCTTGGCCGGTAGATGGTGTTGAACCCCCCGGGGCCCTGGTGCTGTATGGCACCAGGGCCCCTCGATGTGTCCCGAGAGGCGCGATGACCCCTGAACGCACACGCAAACCGGCCCACAGTCTCGACGACGACGACTACCCCGCCTACACCATGGGCCGCGCAGCCGAGATGCTCGGCACCACGCCTGCCTTCCTGCGGGCCCTCGGCGAAGCCCGTCTGATCACGCCGCTGCGCTCCGAGGGCGGCCACCGCCGCTACTCCCGCTATCAGCTGCGGATCGCCGCCCGCGTCCGTGAACTCGTCGATCAGGGCACCGCGATCGACGCCGCCTGCCGCATCGTCATCCTCGAAGACCAACTCGCCGAAGCCCAGCGGCTCAACCAGCAATCACGCCAACTGACAACCAGCTAGCCACCGCCCGCCGAGACCCCCTGACAGGCAGATCGACAGGCCCTGCTGGTGCCGGCGCACCTGCGCTTCGGGCTCACCACACCCAGCTCGCGGCCGGGCTCGGGATCACCTCGATGGCGGGCTCCCGAGGATCAGGGCTGGGCGGCACCCTCGCGCTCGGCCTGCCCTGGCCGGGTGGGCATTGCTACCGGGTCGCGGCGTGGCACTCGTCGCCGTCGGCTCCGTCAGGTGGTTCGCTGACCGACGTGTCGGCGGGAGCGGCGTGGCCGGTGGGGCCAGGTGTGGGTGTCGCGGGGTTCGGCGTACGGCTCCTCGTCCGCGGGCAGGCCACCGGCGACGGCGCGTTCCCGGGCGATCTCGGCGTCGAACTCCAGGCCGAGCAGGATCGCCAGGTTGGACAGCCATAGCCAGACCAGGAAGATGATGACTCCGGCGAGGGTTCCGTAGGTCTTGTTGTAGGAGCCGAAGTTCGCGACGTACAACGCGAAGCCCCCGGACGCCGCGAGCCAGATGACGACGGCCAGGGCACTGCCCGGCGTCAGCCAGCGGAAGCCGCGCACCCGCACGTTGGGCGCGGACCAGTACAGCAGGGCGATCATGAGGATCACGAGCAGGACGAGTACCGGCCACTTCGCGTAGGACCAGGCCGTCAGTGCCGCGCTGCCCAGGGCGAGCGCCTTCCCCGCCTGGTCGGCGAGGCCGCCGGAGAACACGACGATGACCGCGCTCGCCGCGAGCAGCACCATGAGCATCACCGTCACGGCCAGTCTCAACGGCAGGACCTTCCACGCCGGACGCCCTTCGGGAATGTCGTAGACGACGTTCGCGGCGCGGATGAACGCGGCGATGTAACCGGAGGCGGACCACAGGGCACCGGCCAGGCCGACGACGGCCAGGATCCCACCGGCGCCGGCCGTGTCGCGAATGCCGTTCACCGCGTTCCGCAGGATGTCCCTGGCGGACCCGGGAGTGAGCTGTTCCATGTTGGTCAGGATGCTGTCGGTCGCGGACCTCCCGACCACGCCGAGCAGCGACACCAGGACCAGCAGCGCCGGGAAGATCGCCAGAACACCGTAGTAGGTGAGCGCGGCCGCCCGGTCCGGCAGCTCGTCGTCCTTGAACTCCTTGACCGTGCGCCGCAGCACCGCGAACCAGGAACGCGGACGCAGCTCGTGAAGCCGGTCCGGCTCCTCATCCCGCCGGTGCCGTCTCCAGATCGCAGCCATGACCGATGCTTAGCCGCTGCGGCGCCCGCAAATCCTCTCCTCCGTGCCGGTATCCAGCCCTCCCGGCGCGTGGTCGGCTTGTCAGGCATGCCTGCCCACGCCGGTGCGGATCTCCCGCAGACGGCCCGCGGGGGTGTCTGGTGCGAGGGCGGCGGTGTCCCCTCCGGCGCCTTCCCGCAGCCCCGTGAGGAGGCTGCGGAGGGCGGCGTGGGAGTCGTGCCGGGGCGTCCAGCCCAGTTCCGTCCTGGCGCGGGTGGTGTCCATGAGGGGCAGGTGCAGGACGGCGTCGAGAAGCCCTGGGGTGGCAGGCACCAGATGCAGGCGCCAGGCCGCCGCGAGCGCGGCGCGGGCCGCCCCCGCCGGTACCCGTACGGCGCGGGCGCTGAGGGCCTCGGCGAGGGTCCGGCTGTCGACCACGGGCTCGGCCGCGATGTTGAAGGCCCCGCGAACGGTCCGCTCGGCGGCGAGCCGGTAGGCCTCGCCCACGTTCTCGGAATGGACGACCTGGAATCTCAGCCCGGCGAGATCGGGAACCACGGGTACCGTGGCGGCCCGAACCAGCCCGCCGGGCAGGAGCGGCCCCGCGAACGGGCGGCGTTGCTGGCTGGCCGCCCGCCGTTTGAAGACGAACCCCGGCCGGAGCCGGACCACCCGCATCGCCGGATGATCGAGCTCGAAGGCGTCGAGGACACGCTCGACGTAGGCCTTCTCCCGGGTGTAGGCCGCGCCTGGCCAGCCGTGGGTCGGCCAGGTCTCGTCGACGGTGCGATCCTTCGGTCCGGGGGAGTACGCGCCGACCGACGAGGCACACACGAGAGCCGGCACACCCGCCCGCGCCGCCGCGTCGAACACCCGGATGCCGCCGAGGACGTTGGCCTGCCAGGTCGCCGTCGGATCGTGTGTGGGTTGGAACAGCCACGCGAGATGGATGACCACGTCGGCGCCGGCGAACACGGGGAGCAGGTCGTCGCGGGCAACGTCGGCCGGCACCCAGGTGGTCTTCTCCGCAGTCCAGCGAGGTGGTCTGCGGGCGACACCGGTGATACGGGCGATCGCGGGCGAGCGGGCCAGGGCCGTCAGGACGCTCGTCCCGACGTTGCCCGACGCGCCCACCACGACGACGACGGCGCCGCGCCCGGTGGCGGACGTTCCGGTGGTGGATGGGGATGTGCTCACAGGCGGACTCCTCGGCGCAGGACGACGTGTCCCACCGCCCTGGGGCATGCGGCGGAACCTCGCTCGGATTGGCCGCACCGCCAGGATCGCCGCTCACGAGCGTGCGAAACGTGGTGGGACCGGCCGCCGCGCGGCAGGTAGGCGGCCCGTCGCCAACACACCGCAATTGACTGATCGTGATGGGTGGAGGGTCGGGTGGGCAGCGTCGGGCTGGTGCCCCCGCGCAGTCCTCCCTGCTGGGGGCGGGGCCAGTGAGTTGCGTCAGCCGGTCCATGCGCTGACGTGACAACTCGCATCCCGGCCGGCTGCCCGTCCTCGACGCTCCGGCCCGCGGGGGCGTACCGTTGAGTACAGCGGACTGCCTGCACGATCACGTCCGGTGTCAGTACATCCCGGGTAAGCCGGGGCTAATGGACGGATGGTGCGGCAATGTACCCCCAGGTCAGGCCCGGGCATGGCCCCGGCGGAGCGTCAACCGCCCGCGTGGCGGACCCTGCGAGCTGCCTGCCTCGCCCTGCCGTTGCATACTTGCGGTGATGAGCCAGTCAGCGGTGCCCAGACGCCATCTGCCCACCAGTCCGTTCAAGGCTCCCGTGATCCCGCCGTGTCCTCAGTTCGCTGAGGGCGACCGGGTCGTACACGACGCGTACGGGCTCGGCCGGGTAACCCGGGTCGAGGGTACGGCCGCCGTCCTCGTCGACTTCGGGTCCCGGCAGGAACGCATACCGAGCCCGTTCGAGGGGATGTCCCACCTCTGAGGCCGTGCGGGCGCGAACAGGCGCCTGCACGCCGCGGGACGGTTCCCGCGCGCGGGAACACAGGCGGCCCCGAAGAGGCGCGTCGCCACCGGAGGGCGTGTCCGCCCGACGGTGCACTTCATGATCTTTTTCTGCCCGTCTCGCCGTTCGTCACGGCGACCCCATCCGAAAGCGTGACCTCTCATCGACACGATCTCGCTCCCTCTCTTCTCGGCAGCGGAGCCGGTACGGCCGCTGCGTCGGCAGGCGCCTCCGCCGCCGACGAACCACCCCTTCCACGCGCCGGACTTCGGGCGCCTCGCGCCGGCGGCGCCGGAGGACATGGATGATCTGGAGCCCGCGGCTCCCGCTCCCGTCCCCGCAGCCGCCGTGCGGACGCGGCCCCACGACGGCCCGCGCACCCGGCCGGCCCGCCGCCGGCCCACGCAGCCCCGCCAGCACGGAACCTCGGGCCAGCACCGCTGAGCCCCGTCTGACCTGGCACCCCGCGGCGGATCGCCGACCTCGCGATCGGCGATCCGCCGGGCCGGGTGATCAGTTCGGACGGATCAACAGGGCCGGGCGAGCCGCCGGGACGTCAGCCCGGCTGACCCGGCCGGCCGTGCCCGTGGGCCCCGGGGTGCTCGACCGTCGGAAACTCGTTCCCAGGGGCTGCGGGGGAGTGGGCCCGCACGGCCTCCGCCCGGGCCAGGTCCAGGACCACCTTCGGGGGTAGCCCGGCCGTCGCCGCCACCGCGACCACGTCGTCGTACTCCACCGAGGCGTTGACGACGGCACCGCGAGACGAGGCGATCTTCACCCGCACCTCCCCGCCCGCCACCGCCACCCGCAGCTCGCGGCGGGCCAGCGCGGACTTCGTCACCGTGTGCTCGCGGACCCCGATCGACGTCGTGTGGCTGAAGATCACCTGCCGCAGCCGGTCGGCCGCGACGGGCTCGCACAGCACCGACAGGACGTGCGCGGGCCGGCCCTTCTTCATCAGGATCGGGGTCAGCCAGGCGTCCGCCGCGCCGCCGGCGAGCAGCGCCCGCAGCGTCGACGGCCACAGCCGCGGGTCCAGGTCGTCGACGTTCGTCTCCAGCACGACGCTGTCGCCGTGGCGGGCCCCGTGCGCCGCCGCCGGCCCCGCCAGATCGGCCCGGCCGACGACCAGCCGGGTCACGTTCGGATGCCCGTCGAGATCCCGCCCGCCGGCGCCCAGCCCGATCGACGTGGTGCGCATGAGCGGCATCGGACCGAACTCCTCGGCGAGCGTGACGGCGAGCGCCACCCCGGTCGGCGTCGCCAGCTCGGTCTCCACCGGGCCGCCCGACGCCGGCGCCCCGGCCGCCCGCAGCAGCTCCAGGACGGCCGGCCCGGGCAACGGGATGGCCCCGTGCGCCGCGCTGATCCGCCCGCCGCCCAGCGAGATCGGGCTGCACACGAGCCGGTCGATCCCGAGCGCGTGCAGGCCGGCGACGGCGCCGACGACGTCCGCCAGGCTGTCGAGCGCGCCGACCTCGTGGAAGTGCACCTGCTCGATGGGACGACCGTGCACCCGCGCCTCGGCGGTCCCCAGCGCGCGGAAGACGTCCGCGGCCCGGGCCCGTACGACCGGGTCGAGGTCGGCGGCATCCAGCAGCCCGAGGATGTCGGCGAGCCCGCGCGCGTGCGGGCTCGGCGCGCACCGCACCAGAACCTGGGACGCCCGCAGCCCTCCGCGCTGCACGGTCCGCGCGTCCAGCCGCACCTCGTCGGGCAGGCGCAGCGCCGCGACGGCGGCCCGCAGCACGGCCAGGTCGACCCCGGCGTCCAGGCAGGCACCGAGGAGCATGTCGCCGCTGATCCCGCCGGTCGCGTCGAGCCAGCCGACGACCCCGGTGGACGTGTTGCCTGTCATGCCCCCATCATCGCCCGGCGGCCGACGGTCAGATCTCGTCCCAGGGCACCGAGGCGTAGGCGCGGCGCAGTGCGGCCAGCGCCGTCTCGTTCACCGGGACCGGTGTGGTGTCGATCCGGTCGACGGGCACGATCCCCCGCGCGTTGGCGACGAAGGCGGCCCGGAAGTGGCCGACGTCCGCCAGCCGTACCGGCTCCCGTCGGGACTCGAGGAGCGGGCCGCGCTCCTCTCCGGCCGCGGCGGCGGGCACGATGGTGGCGGTGTCGGGCGCCGTCACCGCGGCCGCGGCCGCGGCGGCGGGGACTTGATGTGCGACAGGCTCGGCGGTGGCCCCGGGGCGCAGCCGCTCGTCGAGTAGCGCCATGGTGACGCCGACCAGCGACGGGCCGTCCGGCCAGATCACCCTGGCCGGCGCCGCGGTGACGAAACCGATGTTGGCGACGGTGGTCTCGCAGACCAGGCCCTCCCCGGTGACGAGCAGCGCGTCGTCGAAGCCGCGCCCGCGGGCCAGCCGGCCGAAGTGGATCTGCCCGAAGCTGCCGACGTGCTTGATGTGCGGGAACGGCCGCTGGTAGCGCAGCGAGCACAGCCGCAGCGGGCCGGCGGCGGGCTCGGCCGGCGGGCCGATCGAGACCAGAATCGAGACCGACCCCGTTCCGGTGGGAAAGACCACCGTCCGCACGGTCGCGTCGCCGCTCTCCGCCGGGCCGTGCGGGGCCGGGGTGGTCGCCAGCGCGTGCCGGATCCGGTCGCGGACCAGGCCGCCGTCCAGGTAGGTGCCGTAGAGCTCCTGGTTGGCGCGGTCCAGCCGACGCAGGTGCAGTGCCAGCCCCCGGACCCGGCCGGCCCGGACCTGCATCGTCGTGAGGTGGCCGTCGTTGGCCAGGGCGAGGTGGCGCAGGTCGTCCACGCCCGCGGGGTGGCCGTCGACCTCGACGTGCGTCAGCGGTGTCATGTCCACGGAACCCACGGTAGCGATCTCTCCGCGCCGGATCGGGCTTTCGGCGGGCGCCGCCGGGATCCGCCGGCGGTCCCCCGCCCGGGCGCGAGGATTGCGCCGGCAGCTGCCGAAGTCGTTGCGGATACAAGGTTGCGGCTGGGGGAACGGTCCCCGGATGAGGGCCGGCGAAGCGCTCCGGGGAGGATGTTGTTCCAGCAGCGGCGGTCACCCGCACCGCGTACGGTGTCAGTCCTAGGAAGATCGCCCGTGCCCCCGGCCGGGGCGCGGGTGATGATCGCAGCCGTGATGGATGGGGGCCCGGTGACGTCCGAGACAAGCCATGCCGACCCGACGACCCGGCCCTGGTCACGCAGCGGTCCGGGCCGGGCGGCGGCCGCGGAGACGTCCGCGGCGAACCTCCTCGACAGTCTGAGCGAGGTGGTGTTCCGCACCGACGCGGAGGGCCGCTGGACCTACCTGAACCGGGCCTGGACCACCCTCACCGGCTACGACGTCGGCCCGAGCCTGGGCGCCCGCTTCCTCGACTACGTCCACCCCGACGAGGTCGAGTACACGACCGCGCTGTTCATGGGCGTGGTGCGCGGCGGCGCCGACCACTGCCACCACGAGACCCGCTACCGCACCCGCCACGGCGGCTACCGGCAGGTACAGATCCGCGCGAACGTGCTGCGCGGCCCGTCCGGTGAGGTGCTCGGCAACACCGGCACGATCCTCGACGTCACCGACTCCCGGCTCGGCGCCGAGGCGGTCGGGGAGCACGCCACGCTGCTGGAACTGATCACCGCAGGCACCGATCCCGAAGAGCTGCCGACGGGCGTCGCCGTCTACGACCGCGACCTGCGGCTGCGCCGCGGCTCGCCGGTCGTCGACCGCCTGGTCGGCGCGCAGCTGCTTCCCGGGGACCCGCTCGACCGGCTGGTCGAGCTGCTGCACCCCGCTGACTGGCAGACACGCTCCCTCGGTGGCGACTGGGGCCTGGTCGCGCTCGCCCTGCGCACCCGCCGGGCACAGCTCGGCGACCTCGAGCTGGCGGGCGAGCGGGGCACCGGCCGGGCGCTGCGCGCCTCGGTGATCCCGTTCGACCAGGGCGGTGAGGAGATGGCCGCGCTCGTCCTGTCCGACATCACCGACCTGCGCCGGGCCGAGCGCCAGCAGGCCGGGCTCGCCCGGCTCGGGCAGCGCGCGCTGGCAGATCTCGACATCCCGACCCTGCTCGTCGAGGCGGTCGGTCTGGTCACCACCACCCTGGACGTCGCCGTCTGCGACGTGATCCGCCGCGAACCCGCCGGCGACCGGGCGAGCCTGGCCGACGGTCCCGAGCGCGCCGGTCTGCCCGACGGATCCGCCAACGGTTCATCCACCAGCGCCGCCGGTGGTGCTGGCGGGCCGGGTGCCGGTGCGTCCGATCCCGGGCACCTCGCGCGCCTGACCGACCCGCCGGTGCCGACCGCGTCCACGCAGCTCGGCACCGGCCCGATCTACCTGACCGGCACGCTGGCGGCCGAAGCGAGCTCACTCGTCCACCTCGCGCTCGGCGTCGACGAGCCCGTCGTGGCGAACGACCTCGGAACCCGTCCACACCTGCGCAGCGGGTGGTCCGACGCCGGAGGCGCGCAGGCGGCGCTCGCGGCCCGGATCGGCTCGGCCCGGTCACCGTTCGGCGTGCTGGCCGCGGCCAGCACGCGTTCGCGCCGCTTCACCGGGGAGGAGGCACGCTTCCTCCAGTCCGTGGCGAACATCCTCGGCGCGGCGATCGACCGGGACCGCGCCGAGCGCCGGTCGCGGCAGCTCTACGAGGAGGCCCAGCGCGGCCGCGCGTGGCTGGCGGCCAGCGCGGAGATCACCGCCGGCGCGCTGGTGGCCGGCCAGTCCCAGCAGGCCCTCATGCTGCTCGCCTCGCTCGCCCGCGGCGTCACCTCGGCGGACGTCGGCGCCGTGGCACTACCCGACGAGGCGGGCAACCTGGTCGCCACCGAGGTCGACTCGGCCCCCCACCGCCACTCCGACCCGGAAACCCTGCACAGCCTCGCGCTCGCACTCGACGCGGCCGAGAACCGTCCCGAGTTCCTGGCCGGACGTCCCGTGCACGTGGGTGATCTCGACGCGACCGACGCCTGGAGCGGCCCGGTCGCCCTGACCGGACCCACCGAAGCCCGGCCGGAACCACGCGGAAACGTCCCCGCGGCAGCATCGCCGACCGCCCCCGCCCCCGCCCCCGCCCCCGCGTCGGGGTCGGGGTCGGGGCGGGCGGCCGCGGGCCCGCCGGACGGGTCCGCGGCGAAGGGACCGGACGGCCCGATGGCGGTGGCGCCGCCGATCCCGCCGGATCCGCGGCTTCGCGAGGCGCTGGTCATCCCGCTGGTCGTCGCGGACAAGCCCCTCGGCGCGCTGGTCCTGGGCAACAGCACCGAGGGCGTCCCGTTCGCCGGGAACGACCCCGAGCTGGCCGGAGCATTCGCGAACGACGCCGCCCTGGCCCTCCAACTGGCCGAGGCACACCGCGAGCGCGCCCGGTTCGCGGTCTTCGAGGACCGCGAGCGCATCGCCCGGGACCTGCACGATCTCGTCATCCAACGGCTCTTCGCGATCGGCCTGCACCTGCAGTCGCTCACGCGGGCCGTCGGCGACGTGACCGCGGCCCGCCTGAACGCGGCCATCACCGGACTCGACTCCACCATCGACGACATCCGTCGCACGATCTTCAAACTCCAGCCGACACCGGTAGGCGCCTGATCCCGTCCCGGCCTGTCGGCCCGGCTGCCTAGCCCTGTTTGCGTCCAGCGCTCTGGTGGGCCTTGAGCGCGACGGCGCCGACGGGATCCGTGGTGGGCTGCGCTGACCCGCCGGCGGGTTCGACGGTGAGCGCGACCTTCTCCGCGTCGCCCACGTTGCCGACGACCCAGTCGGCGGACCTGGAGTTACCGACCGTCAGCCCGGCGGAGCGCGCTCCCGCCGGCCCGAGCAGCCACAGTTGGTAGACCTTCCCGGCATCGAGCGGCGGCAGGTCGCGCGCGGAGACGACCGCCAGGTTGCCGGCGTTCGCCATGGTCAGCTGGCCGCCCCCGGCGACCGGTGCAGAGTCGGCCACGGTGAGCGCGGAGGCCGCGAGGGCCTGGGCGTCGGTGACCTGGGCGCGTGTGTCGGCGAGCTCGGCCCGCTGGTTGATGGTGACGGTCCCCAGGGCGGCTCCCGCCGCGAGGACGGCGGCGGCGGCGACCCCGACCAGCGCGTGACGTGCGCCCGGACGTCGGCGCCGCCCGGCGGGGCCGCCCTGCCGACCCCGGCCGGGCAGACCGGGGGTGGGCCGAGCACGGCCGAGCCCGGCCTGGCCGAGCCGGGCGGATCCGTCGTGCTGACCGGTCTGATCAGGTCGGCCGGTGGGTGGCGCGGCCCGGTCCGTGGGAACGCGCGGGCGGAACTGCGGCGTCATCCCGATCACGGCGAGGATGTCCGCCCGCAGGCCCGGCGGTGGCTGCTCGGCGGCGATCGCCGCGAGATGCTCCGTAGCCGCCGAGAGGCGGACGAGCTCGTCGGCGCAGAACTCGCACTGCTCCAGGTGGGCGTCGACGAGCGCGGCGTCGGCCTGGTCGACGGCGTCGAGCGCCCGGGCAGCGACGAGAGAGTGTGCGTTGGCGGTCAAGACCGGCCCCCCATGCAGTCCGACAGCCGGCTCAGCCCGTCACGCATCCGGGTCTTGACCGTGCCGACGGGTAGTTCGAGCAGTTCGGCGACTTCGCGGTAGGTGTAACCGGAGTAGTAGGCGAGTGTGATCGACTCGCGCTGGGTGGCCGTCAGGTCGCCCAGGCAGCCGCGGATCCGCTCGTGCTCCAGCCTGGTCTCGACCTGCTCGGCGACCTGGTCGTGCGGCCGCGCGGTGGACCGGGCCGCGACCCGGACGTCCCGCGCCCGCTGGGCCTCGACGGAGCGGACCCGGTCGACCGCGCGGCGGTGCGCCATCGTCGAGACCCACCCGGTGACACTGCCGCGGGCGGGGTCGAACCGCGGCGCCTCCTGCCACACCCCGACGAAGACCTCCTGGGTGACCTCCTCGGCCTGCGCCGGGTCGCGCACGACCCGGCGCACGAGTCCGTACACGCGTGCGGCGAGCTGGTCGTAGAGGGCACCGAACGCGTCGGTGTCCCCGCGGCCCGTGCGGGCCAGTAGCGTCTCCGGGGTC
This sequence comes from Frankia sp. Hr75.2, assembly GCF_949319125.1. Lineage (NCBI taxonomy): Bacteria > Bacillati > Actinomycetota > Actinomycetes > Frankiales > Frankiaceae > Frankia > Frankia sp. Hr75.2. The sequence goes on from NZ_CASGGV010000290.1 coordinate 12,544, forward strand.
GGCCCGCAAACGCCGTCCCCGGTACCGGGCAGGGCGCGCAGCGCCGCCGCCTGGATCTGGTCGGCTTCCATGACTCCCCATCGCGTCGTCACCAATGACTCGACCGGGGTTCGTCGCCGCGGACCTCGCGGATCGGTCCGGCGCGAACATTCTCGTCCCTTACGGCTCGTTCCACTCCCCGCCCCAACTGCCCGGGGCCGATCGTCCAACCCCACGAGGGATCCTGCGGCAGCCGCGGATCACGCGGAAACGAGCTGTTATGCACGGCAGGCTCCGCCGCCGGGCGATGCGTGGCCGGCCAGTGAGTCCAGGCTCTCACTGAACCGCCGCGGTTCCCCCCGCCGTGCATAACGGCTGGGCCGACATGAATACTTCTCGCGTAGGCCACCACCGGAGTCCCCGCTCCCGCGCCCACCACACGCCCGCGGCCACCACGAACCACAGCCGGTCGCGGCGCTTCGCAGGGCACCCGACGCCCGGCCCGGACGGATCCACCGTCGTCGATCTCGTTGCGAAACGGGCTTGTCAGGCGCTTCCCGGGTGACCGCCCGTCCCCGGTCCGTCGGCACCGGCGAGACGTCCCAGGAACGTGGTGTTGTCGTAGAAGTTCTCCACCGCGAGTAGGCGCAGGTCCGGCGCGCAGCGGGCGACCGTGACGCCGAACAGCTCCATCCGCTCCCCGGTCGGCTGGTGCCCCTGGTAGGGGCCGTCGAAGGTACCCCAGTGCCGCCACTTGAAGGCGATCACGGGCGGCGGTGAGTACACCTCGAGGACCTCCCAGAAGAACCCGCCCGGGAACGCCCGGTGGAAGGTCTCATGGGAGGACTCGAAGGTCTCCGCGGCGGCCGAGTAGTAGGGGTTCTCGCCGATCAGGACGTTGTAGCTGCCCCGCTCGGCGAGCTCGGCGCTGTCCGCCGCCGGTCCTCCGTTCATGCTGACCCGGATCCGGTCGCTGACCATGCTGACCCACTGGGCGGGGTCGCTCTTGTAGGAGAGCTCCATCTCGAACACCTGCACGAGCTGCTCGACGACGTCGGCGAGGGAGCCGGGCGTGTGGTGGACGGTGCGCTCCCCGGGCATCACCTCGCGGGAGAAGCGGTAGTCCGGCGGGGCCCCGTCGCGCCACCGTGCGTCGGTGGAGGCGGCGATGACCGCGTCGCGGCCGCGCAGGTGCAGCGGAGTCGTACCAGCCGTGCTGTCTTCGCTCACCGTGTCGTCCTCCATGGTCCGATGCATTCGCCTGTTCGGGCGGCCGCGCAGTCGCCGGACGGCACAACCCCCCGTGGCGGCCAAGGGCGGCTGGGGGTCGTGGGCGCACACTGTCGGTGACAGTTGGACGGTCGATGGTGCCGTCAGGCCTGCGCATCTCGAGTCTGGTCGGTACGGAACCCGCCAGGCCCGAATCGTTTGTCGCCGGAGCAACGACGAAGGTCCCGGCCGGACGGACGTTCGGTCCCGCCCCGCGGCTCGCCCGAGCCAACCCGAGCCTTCCGCCCACCCCGGTCCCGCGACAGCCGGGGCCGGCCTGGGGCAGCCACGGGATTGGGTTCGTCCAGGAAGGTCAGGACCTGGCCGGTACGACAGGGCGAAGTGGCGGGACACCGACCTGGTCGCGTTCGCCGCTGACCGCGTCGCCTCCGGCCGAACCTGGAAGCCCGACGATCAGACGCAATGCCCACCCCGGACGAGGCCGCGACGCTGCGCCTACCTCCCGGAGAACCCGTCGTCGTCGGTAGTGGCTGGCGCGGGCGGTGGCCTGATGGCGGCGCCGCCACTGTGACCAGTGCAGGACGTGGGCAACAGTCTCGGTCGTCTGGACGACGAGAGCGGTGAACAGCCGGGCGAGGAAAGCATGGGCGAGCATCGCGAGACAGGTCTGGATCGTTTCTTCGCCGACCCAGCGGCGTCCAGCGACCCTGACCAGCGCGGACAGCGGGACCGGGCCTGGCGCGTGGGAGCGGTAGAAGGCGTACTCGCCGGTGCGGCGGTGGCGGCGGACCAGACGCTGCCACGGCGCGCCGCGCTGGTGTTTCGAGGGGGTGCCGCCGCCGGCGCGCCCCTGCGGTCAGCGGCCGGGGACGGAAGCGGAGCGTGGCCAGGGGCGCTGGCCGTCCTTGGCTTCGATGCTTGCGTTGAAGCGCTCGAGCATGCTGGCGAACAGGCGTAACTCGTCCTCCGACCAGGTGGAGACCAGGCCGCTCAGCTCGCCGATGACGAAGGCGCGGTCGTCGGCGACGCGGCGGGCTCCCGCGGGGGTGATGCTCAGCTTGCGGGCGAGGCCGCCGTCGGGGTCGGGGATGCGCTCGGCCAGGCCGGCCTGGAGGACCGCGGCGGTCTGGCGGTTGACCGTGGAGACGTCGAGGGAGAAGGCCTCGGCGAGCTGGCCGATGGTCATCGGGCCCTGGGCCTCGAGGCGGCTGAGGAGGAGATAGGCGGAGCGGTCGAGGTGACGCGTTCGCCCGCGCCTCGCGGCGTTGGGCGCGATGTGGTGCCTGGCGAGCAGCATCAGCTCCCGCTCCAGGTCGCGCAGACTGTCGTGCACCCGGGCCTCCGCTGGACGTCCGCGCGCACCAGCGGCGGCGGACCGTGACCTTTCTCCCAGTCTAACGGTGTGACGACAGGATGTGTATAAACCATATTGCGTGTAGCATGCATATAGGAAACGCCTGAGCTGGCGTTCGGCCTGGCAGTCTGTCCCGGCGTCGCCGCCGCGCACCACCTTCGTCGAGCCCGCACCACCTTCGTCGAATCGGAGTACCGCCATGGCGCGAGCTCGCACGGACCCGGCCGAACCGGGGGCGGGCCCGGCGTCGACGGCGCCGATGGGACCGACCGCGCCGCGCCCGAGCCTGTTGACCGCGGCGCTGGCCGTGGCGGGCATCGTGGCGTCGTTCATGCACACCCTGGTCGTGCCGATCATTCCGCAGCTCCCGCACCTGTTGGACTCCTCGGCGTCCAACACGACCTGGGTCGTCACGATCACCTTGCTGGCCGGTGCCGTCGCGACGCCCGTCGCCGGGCGGCTCGGTGACATGTACGGCAAGCGCCGGATCATGCTCGGCAGCGTGGGGCTGCTCGGCGCCGGCTCGCTGGTCTGCGCGCTGAGCACGTCGTTGCCACAGATGGTTGTCGGCCGCGGGCTGCAGGGGCTGGCCACCGGGCTGATCCCGCTCGGGATCAGCCTCATGCGCGACGAGCTGCCGCCCGAGCGGCTCGGCTCCGCGCTCGGGCTGATGAGCTCCTCGCTCGGCATCGGCGGCGCGCTGGGTGTCCCGACCTCGGCGCTGATCGCTCAGAACTTCAGCTGGCACGTGCTCTTCTGGACGGCCACCGTCCTGAGCGTGCTGGTGCTCGCCATGCTGTGGCGGGTCGTCCCCGAGTCGCCGGTGCGCGACGTCCGCGGCCGCTTCGACGTCGTCGGGGCGCTCGGGCTCGGCGCCGGGATCACCTGCCTGCTGCTGGCGATCTCCAAGGGCAGCACCTGGGGCTGGACGTCCACCACCACCCTGGGGACGGTGCTCGCCGCGCTCGCGGTGCTGGCCATGTGGGGCCCGTGGGAGCTGCGCCACGCCTCCCCGGTGGTCGACCTGCGGGTCAGTGCCCGCCGCCAGGTGCTGATGACCAACCTGACCTCGGTCGTCGTCGGCTTCGCGATGTACGGGATGGGGCTGGTCATCCCGCAGTTCCTGCAGCTGTCCGCGGGCACCGGCTACGGGCTGGGCAAGTCGATGGTCGTCGCCGGGCTGTGCTTCGCCCCGTTCGGGGTGGTCATGATGCTCGCCTCGCCGCTCACCGCCCGGGTGTCGGCGATGTGGGGGCCGAAGACGACGCTGGTGCTCGGTTCCGCGATCATCGGGGTCAGCTACCTGATCGGCCTGTTCGTGATGCACTCGGTCTGGCAGGTCGTGCTCCTCGCGGTGATCGGCGGGGTCGGGGTGGCGCTGGCCTACGCGTCGATGCCGTCGCTGATCATGGCCGCGGTGCCGGCGACCGAGACCGCGGCGGCCAACGGTCTGAACACCCTGATGCGCTCGCTGGGCACCTCCTCGTCGGCTGCCATCGTCGGGGTGATGCTGGCCAACATGACCATCACGTTCGACGGCCGGGAGGTTCCGTCGCTGGCGGGCTTCCACGCGGTGTTCGCGCTCGGCGCGGGCGCGGCGGCGGCCGCCGTACTGATCGGCCTGTTCATCCCCGGCCGGGGGGCGCGGGATGTGCCCATCCCGGCTGCCGCGGCCCCGCGTGAGACGGGCCGACCGCGCGCGCAGCTCCAGCAGAGCTGACAACCTCCGCTACAGCTGACAGCCGCCGGCCGGTCGCACGATCCGGACCCGGATCGTGCGGCCGTGTGTGGACGTCCAATCTGATCTTGGGATGGCGGCGGTGGCGCCACCGGGACGAAGCGCGGGATACGGTCGGATCCGGACCCGCCTCGGATCCCGGTCCGGGCCGATCGGGGCGGTGCGAACAGCTGCCGTGACCCGACGCATCGGGGCGGGGAAGGACGCGATCGCCATGCTGCCGCTCGTCACCGTGCTGGTCCTGGCCGTGCTGACGGCAGTGGCGGTCGGCGGGGCGCTGCTGGCCGCGGCCGGCTGGTGGGCCGCCGCCGCGGTGGCCGGCGCGCTGCTGGCCGTGGCCGTGCACGACGTCGTCCAGCGCCAGCACGCCATCCTGCGGTACCACCCGGTGCTCGGGCATGCCCGGTTCCTGCTCGAGACCATCCGCCCGGAGGTCCAGCAGTACTTCGTCGAGCGCAACTACGACGGCCGCCCGTTCGACCGTGCCACCCGGACGATGATCTACCAGCGGGCCAAGGGCACCCATGGGGACCAGGCCTTCGGTACCGAGCGCGACGTCAACGAGGTCGGCTACGAGTACCTCCCGCACTCCACGGCGCCCGTGCCGGTCGCCCCCGGCTCCGCGCCGCCGCGGGTGCGCGTCGGCGGGCCGGACTGCACCCAGCCCTACGACATGGCGCTGCTCAACGTCTCGGCGATGAGCTTCGGGTCGCTGTCGGCCAACGCGGTGCTGGCGATGAACCGTGGCGCCGCGGCCGGCGGCTTCGCGCACGACACCGGCGAGGGCGGGCTCACCGAGTACCACCTGCGCCACGGCGCCGACCTGGTCTGGGAGATCGGCAGCGGCTACTTCGGTACCCGCACCCCCGACGGTGACTTCGACCCGGCCCGCTTCAAGGACGTCGCCGCGCTGCCCACGGTGCGGATGGTCGAGCTCAAGCTGAGTCAGGGCGCCAAGCCCGGCCTCGGCGGCGTGCTGCCGGCGGCGAAGGTCACCGCGTCGATCGCCCGGGCCCGCGGGGTCCCCGAGGGGGTCGCGTGCATCAGCCCGTCGTTCCACCGGGTCTTCGCCACCCCGCGCGAGCTCGTCCTGTTCGTCGGGCGGATGCGCGAGCTCGCCGGCGGCAAACCGGCCGGGTTCAAACTGTGCGTCGGGTCGCGCCGCGAGCTGCTCGCGATCTGCCGGGCGATGGTGGAGGAGGGGATCACCCCGGACTTCATCGTGGTGGACGGTTCGGAGGGCGGCACCGGCGCCGCACCGCTGGAGTACGAGGATCATGTGGGCACCCCGCTGACGGAGGGCCTGATCACCGTGCACAACGCGCTGGTCGGGGTGGGCCTGCGGGACCGGGTCCGGATCGGGGCCGCCGGCAAGGTCGCCAGCGGGGTGGACGTCGTCAAGCGGCTCGCGCAGGGCGCGGACTACACGAACGCGGCCCGGGCGATGATGATGGCGGTCGGCTGCATCCAGGCCCAGCGCTGCCACACCAACACCTGCCCGGTGGGGGTCGCCACCCAGGACCCGCGCCGCGCCCGCGCCCTCGACGTCGCCGACAAGAGCGAACGGGTCCGCCGCTACCAGGCGGCGACCGTTGCCCAGGCGGTGCAGGTGATGGCCTCGCTCGGCTGCACCGGGCCCGAGCAGCTCCACCCGGGGATGCTCATGCGGCGCATCACCCACACCGACACCCGCAGCTACGCCGAGCTGTACGAGTGGCTCGAACCCGGTGAGCTGCTCGCCGAGGCGCCGCGTTCGTGGGCGGCCGACTGGGCCGCCGCCGACCCCGACAGCTTCCGTCCCTGAGACCCTGTCAGCAGCGACCCCGTCAGTAGCGGCCAAGATCAGCGCGGGGCGTGGTCCAGAGCGCGGTCCAAAAACCGGATGATGCCCGCCAGGCGCTCGGCGAGCGGGAAGGCCCCGCCGTGGCCCACCCCCCGCAGCAGGGTGAGCTCGACCGACCCGCCGGCGGCGTACAGGCCGTCCGCGAGCTGCTGCGACTGCTGGTAGGGGACGGTGCAGTCGGTGTCGCCGTGCTCGATCAGGAACGGCGGCGGCGGGCGGTCACGGCGCAGGTGGGACAGCGGGCTGGCCAGACGCACCAGCTCCGGCGCGGCGGTGATCTGCGCGCCGAGGAAACGCGACTCGGGGGAGTCCGCGCGGTCGTGCGAGGCGGCCCGGGCCGGGCAGCGCGGATTCGCGCGCAGCTGGGCGTCCATGGTCGAGAAGTCCACCGGGCCGTACAGGTCGACCACCGCCCGCACCGCGCTGGACGGCCGCGCTCCGGCGGGGCTGAGGTCCACGACAGGGGCCAGGCCCACGGGAGGACCCAGGTCGACGTCCTCGGACAGCGGGTCGTCGCCGGCGGCGCCGAGCATGGCGGCGAGGTAGCCGCCGGCCGACTCGCCGATCACCCCGATCCGGGCCGGATCCAGCCCGAGGCGGTGCGCGTTCGCCTGCAGCCAGCGCACCGCGGCCCGGACGTCGGCGACCGCCGCCGGGAACGCCGCCTCACCGGAGAGCCGGTAGTTGACGCTGGCCACCGCGTAGCCCGCGTCGGCGAGCGCGTGCGCGGTGCGGGCCATGTCCTGCTTGTCGCCGACGGCGAACCCGCCGCCGTGGATCGCGACGACGACCGGAAGCGGGTCGCCGCCGCCCGTGGGCAGGTACAGATCGAGACGCTGCGCGTCGGACAGCGTCGCGTAGGCCAGGTCCTGCTCGGTGCGCACACCGCCGCCATCAAGGTCGAGTCGGGTCGGGAGACGGGGGAGACGGGCATGGCACGGCCCACCCCCGGCTGCATCATGCCCCACAGCCCGGTGGGGCTTCAGCCCCAGGTCGACAGGTTGCGGCTGAGGTCGCCGGTGAAGGCCGCCGCGTACTCGTGCACGGCGCGGCGACCCTCGAGGGTTCCGGTGCCGGCCGTCAGCGGCTCGTCGGTCCACAGGTCGTCGAGGGCTCCGGCGTTCGGGCGGCTGCCGGCCGGCCCGACCGGCAGCAGCGGCAGGGCCGTGCCCGCCGGCATGGCGGCGGGGCCGCGTACGACGACGAGGCCGCGCAGGATCTCGTCGGCCCCGTCGGCCCCGTCGGCGTCGACCGGGGTCACGACCGCCCGCAGGAACCAGCGCGGGCCGTCGACTCCGACGACCCGGCAGCCCGGGAGCAGCAGCTCCGGGCCGTGGGGGCCGTCGCGGACCTCCGACTCCGGGTGGCCGGCGGCCAGCTCGGCGCGTACTCCGGCCCACAGTCGCCCGCTGGTCGGCGCGGCGAACACGGTCACCCGCACGGTGAGCCCGGCGGCCGTCAGGACGAGGTCGGTGCCCGGCCCGGTCCGCGTGCCGCGGGCGATCCGCGCGGTCACTCCCGGCGGCACCGCGACGCGCAGCGCGCCGAGGTCGAGAATCTCGGGCGCGTGCCGCCCCACCCCACCGGGTACAGCTCCGACACCCGGGACGGCGTCGCCGGAGCCGGAGCGGGAACGGGCCTCGTCGTCGGGCGGGTCGGCCGGCGCCTCGTGCGCCGCCTCGCCTGCCCCGCCGGGCCAGGCGAGCTCGGAGACGTCGTACGGGCCGGGGCCGTCCAGGGCGGCAGGTGCCGGCCCGCGCGCCGCGTGGTCGGATGGATGCTCGTCCACGGTGGTCCTGCGGCGACCGAACATGCTCCCCCTCCCCAATCACCACGCGTGTCGCCGGGTGGGAGCGGGCGGCGCGGGGTGTGGGCGTGGCCACTGGGTCGCAGTGTGACCCGGCCGCGGCGGCCAGGCAAGCCGGCGCGGCGAAAACCTGGGTCACGGCGACGCGAGCTGCCTAAGATGACTGGCGACTGCCACGGTTCCGTCTGGGGTGACTGGCGGGTGCGGTCGGCAGTGGGCCAGATCATGGGGTTTCTCAGGGGCTGTGGGTGAGTTGTGAGTACGGGAAAAGTACTTCGTTTTGATCATGTGCGCGGCTACGGGTTCCTTGCGCCCAGCGACGGCGGCGAGGATGTCTTCCTGCACGCGAACGATCTCCTCGTCGAGAAGAGTCTGGTAGTGCCGGGCGTGGTCATGGAGTTCGAGGTCGAGGAGAGCGACCGCGGCCGGAAGGCGTCGGCGGCCCGGATCCTGCGGGGCCCGGCGGCGGGCTCGGTCGTCGGGCCGGCGGCCGTCACGACCGCCCCGGCGCCGGTGGTCTCCCGCCACGACGACGGCGGCGACGGGCTGTGCGACGTCCTGCCGGCCGAGGAGTTCACGCAGGAGGTCACCGAGGTCCTGCTGCAGACCGAGCCGTCGCTGACCGGCGCGCAGATCCTGCACATCCGCCGCCAGCTCGCCGACGTCGCCCGCAAGTACGGGTGGGTGGAGAACTGACGCTCCGGGCGGCACCCGCCGCCCGGCCCGCCGGCTGAGCCTGCCGTTCAGCCGGCCATCCCGGCCTGCCCCGCCATCCCGGCCTGCCGGGAGTCGTCGATCTCCGGGGAGTAGACGACGAGGCTGCCCTTCCCCAGCCGTTTCGCCGCGTACATGGCGTGGTCGGCGTGCTGGAGCACTTCGTCGGGGCAGACCGGTCCCGCCTCCGTGCCCACGATCACCAGGCCGAGGCTGGCGCGCACCAGGTGCCGGCGGTCCTCGATGGCCACGGCGATCCGCAGCGCCGCGCGGATCCGGTCGCCGGCCGCGCGCAGCTCCTCGGTGCGCCCGCCCGCCCGGTCCGCGGCCCCGGTGTCGAGCAGGACGGCGAACTCGTCGCCGCCGAGGCGGGCCACCGTGTCGGTCGGGCCCGCCGCCTGGGCCAGCCGGTGGGCCGCCGTGCGCAGGACCCGGTCGCCGGCGGCGTGGCCGAGGTTGTCGTTGACGACCTTGAAGTCGTCCAGGTCGCAGAACAGCAGCGCCACCGGGTGGCCGGTGCGCTCGTGCCGGTTGATGGCCGCGCGCAGCCGGCGGAAGAAAAGCGTGCGGTTCGCCAGGCCGGTCAGCGGGTCGTGGAAGGCATGGTGGTGCAGCCGGGCCCGGCTGTCCTCGTAGCGGGCCAGCAGCAGCGTGTTGTCGATCGTGGTCACGAGCTGGCGGGCGAGCGCGAGCAGCATCAGCGCGAGCATGCCGATGATCTGCGCGACCGGAATGTCGGCGTGCGTGATGATCTGGGCCGCGAGCAGGGCGCCGACGCAGCCGAGGGGCAGGTAGGGCACGGCGACGCGGGCCCAGACCCCGCGCGGGCTGCGCCTCGTCCGGATGATCATGCCGTCGTGGGGGGCGGCGGCGGCCAGCGCGGTCAGCACGCTGCCGCCGGCGAAGCCGACCAGCACGACCGCGTCCGGGCCGTCGGTGGCCTTCGCGTAGGCGTTCAGCGCGGCGCCGTCGGTCACGGCGAACAGGAGCAGGCTCGCGCTGAGCAGGCTGAGCGATCCCGAGCCCGTCGGCCGTCGGAAGATCAGGATGAAGATGACGGCGGAGAGCAGGATGAGCTTGCCCGCCCCGCCGGCCACCCCGAACGCCAGCGACGCCTGGTTGATCTGCGCCGACCGCACGAGTGGGACGACCAGGATCGCGTAGACGAGCAGCAGCAGCGATCCGACGACGAGCAGCCCGTCGAGGACGGCCTCGAGGTACCAGGCCATCCCGCCACGTTTGTTCGTGCTGATCGGGATGGCGCGGGCCCGCTCGGTGGGGAAGGTCAGCAGCCCGGCCAGGCCCAGGACATAGCCGAGCAGCGGCGCGGCCCCGGTCGCGGCGAGATCGGGGACGGTCTCCCCGCTGGCCACCATCGAGACGGCCACTCCCGCCACGAAGCTCGACGTGATCGCCGCCGCCTCGAAGCGCCGCCACCGGCGCTCGTGCCGGGGCACCCGTCGCGCGGTGACGAGGCAGCAGATCGCGGAGGCGAGCGCGGCAGCCGTCACCGCGGCCTGCGCCGCCTGTTTACCGATGTGTTCGGGCAGCGCCATCGCGACGGCCGCGGCCAGCACGACGAAGGCCAGCCCGATGGCGGCCATCGCGCGGAACGCGCCGCGCGACACCGGACGCGCGGGCAGCCCGTCCGGCTCGGCGCGGCCGCGGGCCCCGCCCGGTGTCGCTTCCCGTCCGTCCGGCATTCAGCTCCCGTCGGCGGTCGTCCGGTGACGTCCCGCCGGGCGTGCGCGGCCGGTCAGCGGGACCGGGCCGTGCGGCACGCCGGGCGAGAAGTCCGTGTTTCGAGTGGACGCCCAGCGCCGGGCTTCTTCAACTCAGGACGCGCGATCTGTCCGTTACATCGTCATGGCGCCCGTCCGGCCCGCAGCGCGGTGCCGCTACGGTGAGCGTGCCGCCACACCCGCGCACCGCCACGGGGCACGCCGGGCCCGCGGGGGGAGGCTCGAGGGGGAGGTTGGGATGATCCTTCTGGCCGGCGCCCGGGTGGTGACGCCGCACGGTGTCCTCGACCCCGGCCGGGTGCGCGTCGAGAACGGCCTGATCACCGAGGTCGGCCCCGAGGCCGGCCCCACGGCCGGGCCTGTCGGTGGGGAGGCGGGCGGCGCGGGGGCGGGCGGCGCGGACATCGTCGACCTGGCCGGGTCCTGGCTGGTGCCCGGGTTCGTCGACCTGCACGTCCACGGCGGGGGCGGGCACGACGTCACGGCGTCACCGGCCGATCTGGCCGCGGCGGTGGCCTTCCACCGGGCGCACGGCACGACCCGCACGCTGGTCTCGCTGGTGGCGGCGCCGGTGGAGCGCCTGGCCGAGCAGTTGTCCTGGGTGGCGGCGCTCACCGCGGCCGGGCCGGGGCCGGATGGCCATGTGGTCGGCGCGCATCTGGAGGGGCCGTTCCTCGCGCCCGCGCGCCGTGGCGCCCAGCCGGGCGAGCATCTGCGCGCGCCTGACCGCGGGGTGTTCGCCGAGCTCGTCGCGGCGGGCGCGGGCACGCTGCGGGTGATCACCCTCGCCCCGGAGCTGCCCGGGGCCGGCGCGGTGACCGAGGCCGCGCTCGCGGCGGGGGTGATCGCCGCCGCCGGCCACACGGACGCCACCTACGACGAGGCCGCCTCCGGTTTCGCGGCTGGCATGACGCTCGCCACCCACCTGTTCAACGGCATGCGCCCGCTGCATCACCGCGAGCCCGGCCCGGCCGGGGCGGCGCTCGACGCCGGTGTGGCCTGCGAACTGATCAACGATGGTGTGCACGTGCACCCGGCGCTGCTGCGCCTGGTCGCCGCCGAGCCGGCGCGCCTGGTGCTGGTCACCGACGCGGTCGACGCGGCGGGTGTCGGCGACGGCGACTACCTGCTCGGCGGCCACCCGGTCCGGGTCCGGGACGGGCAGGCCCGCCTGGCCGCCACCGGCGCGCTCGCCGGCAGCACCCTGACGATGGACCTGGCGGTGCGCCGCGCCGTCGCGGCCGGGCTTGCGCTCGAGGTGGCGGTCGCCGCCGCGGCGACGAACCCCGCCCGGGTGCTGGGCCTCGCCCACCGCTGCGGGTCGATCGCCCCCGGGCTGGACGCCGACCTCGTCGTGCTCGACGCCGATCTGCGGGTCACGCGGGTCATGGCGGCCGGCAGCTGGGTCCCCGGTCCGGCTACCCGGCCGATCGCGGCCGGGTAGCCGGCGCACCGGTCAGCGCACCGGTGCGTCAGGACGCCGCGTTCGACGTCCCGGGGTCGTTCGCGCTCGCGTTCTCGCGGTCGCGAGGCGGACGGCTCAGCCGCGCCACCACGGGCCGGTGATCGCCACCGTGAGGCCGTCGCTCTGGATGTTGGCGTAGAGCCAGCGGCCGTCCGCGGAGAACGTGGCGCCGGCCCACTCGCTCTCGCCGGCGGCGTTGCGGGCCAGCGGGTAGGGGACACCCTCGGCCGACGGCGCGATCAGGTACTGCTCGCCGTCGCCGTCCTCGCACAGCACGATGCCGCCGTTGGGCGACACGGTGATGTTGTCGGGGCCGTCGAACCGGCCGCCCGGCTCGATCAGCAGCACCAGCTCGAGGGTGCCCTTCTTCGGGTCGAGCTTCCAGACCTGGCCGGCGTGGTCACGGGCGGCGCCGTCCGCGGTCCTGGCGTAGCTGGAGACCACGTAGGCGGAACGCCCGGACCAGAAGATGCCCTCGCCCTTCGGGACCTGGGTGACCTGGCCGGCGGCGAACTGCTTGCGGGTCGACACCGTGGCGGCGTCCGGGTCGGGGACGTCGACCCAGGACAGCTGCACCGTGGTGTGCAGCTCGCTGATGGCGGACAGGTCCGGGACACCGGGGACCTGCAGAGCCTGCAGCTTGCCGCCGGCCCGCAGGCTGCCGGGCCCGCCGAGCGGCCGGCGGGGCAGGAAGCGGTAGATCAGGCCGTACGGCTTGGACGCGTCCTCGGTCAGGTAGAGGCAGCCCGACTGGGGGTCGACCGCGACGGCCTCGTGCGCGAACCGGCCGAGCGCGGTCAGCGGCACCGCCTCGCGGTCACGCAGCCGACCGAACGGGTCGACCTCGAAGACGTACCCGTGCCGCTTGGTGAGCGCGGGGTTGGTCGCCGGGGTGTCCTCGGTCTCCTCGCAGGACAGCCAGGTGCGCCACGGGGTGTTGCCACCGGCGCAGTTGCGGATGGTGCCGGCCAGGCTGGGCACGGCCGACAGCAGCCGGTCACCGGCGACGGTGACGGTCGTCGTCCCGCCCGGGGCGGCCGGGTCGTAGGTGATGCCCGGCCGCTGCGGGACGAGGTCCGTGCCTCCGGGGGAGAGCTCGTGGTTGCGGACGAGAACGCTGCGGCCCGGGCCGAGCGGGAACGCGTACGTCCCGTCGGGCGCGCCGGGTACCGCACCCCCGCCGGTCAGGGAGTCGACCCCGGCTCGGGACAGCACGGTGTACCGGAAGCCGGGGGGAAGATCGACCAGGCCCTTCGGATCCGGGACCAGCTCGCCGTACCCGGTGAACTTCTTCGGTGTTGCAGCGGACGCGGTACCGGCGAACACCGAGCTCACCGCACCCGACAGGGTGAAGCCCAGGCCGGCCGCGCCGGTTCCCACGACCACCTGACGGCGGTTGACTGCCATGAAGACCCTCCTTCACAAGGACGGTCCGCACGCTCGCAGCCGCACATGACCGGTAAGCGACTCGGATGCGAACGTCCGTGCACGGCAGGTGGTCGAGATCCCCAACGACCGCGGAATTCAGTGCGGCAGACGTGGTGGGGAGGCCGGAGCCGGCAGCGGGGGCCGCCGAGAAGCGGGCCGTATACCGGTCGGAACCGCCATGAAGGCGAAGCCCGCGGCCGGGCCGGGCCGGAATCCCCGGGGATGCACCTTCACGCTCTGCCGGTCGCCTACGACGGAGGGGACCCTTCCTGGCGGTCCGCCGGACCGGGGACCGCATCGCCACGCAGGGATTGCGTGAACCATCGGATGCAGGACAGCGCGCCGAGAAGATACCCACGGCATTCGTCCGACTCCGCCGGTGGGGGTGGGCGGTGTTCCCGGCTGACCTCCATGACTTCGAAGAGCAGGCGGTAATACGGCAGGCGGTCGGCTTCGCTGGCCGCCGCCACCTGACTGGCAGCCGTTTCCCGTCTGCCGCGGATGAGAAAGTGATAGCGAAAGGCATCGAGCATGTAACGGCCGGCGAGCCAGGCGTCGCGCAGCGGATCCCGGTCCGTGCCCACAGAGCTGACCTGGGTCCACAGCACCGCCTGCGCGTCCTGCGCCCAGAAGGTGGCTTCCGCCCGGAGGGCGGCGGCCTCAGGCTGCCGTAGCCCGTGCTCGGAGAGATCTCCGACGACCGGCTGCCGCTCCGCGAGCAGCCGGCTCAGGACCAGTGGTGAAGCCGCGAGGGTCGCACCGTCCGTGACATTCACGCGCAGGCCGGGAAGCTCCGCGTGCAGTTCCCGGGTCAGGTCGAGCCAGAGCTCCGGGCGGGCGTCGTCGACGAGCAGGTGCATGTCTATGTCGCTGAACCTGCTACGGGCGACCGGGTCGAGAATCGAGCCGGTGAGAACGGCGGCGAGCAGGCCGGGCACCCGCGCGAGCCGCGGGCGGGCCCAGCCGACCACCTCGTCGGCCTCCGTCTGCCGCGGAGGGGTCGCTCCGCCGGCCATCCGGCCGGCCCCGGTCGGCACCGGGGCGGCTCCGCTGACGGCGGATTCGGTGACCCGTGCGACGGAGACGGTGATTCCCGGGCCGACCAGCTGCCGCACCGACATCTCGGCCATCTCCCGGACGTCCGAGGGAAGCGGCCGATCAGCCTCATATGCGACGACCACATCCGTCGGTGTCGTCTGCACGATTCGGGCGCCCTGGACATCGAGCTGGGTGAACAACTTGCAGAGATCGAGCTCGGTGATGCGACGGCCGTTCGCCCCGTCGGCCACGACATGCAACGACCGGGCGGTCGTAATACTGAATCGACGGCCGGGCACGGGGCACCCGCAGGAGCCCGCCGACCATACTCCACGGTCTCCGGTCCGGTACCGCAGCAGCGGCATGGCGCGATTGACCAGACCGGTGACGAGGATTTCCCCGCCGCGGCCAGCCGCCGGTTCGACGGTCAGCCGCGGCTCGAGAATCTCCACGACCACATCACGCTCGTTCACGTGATAGTCGTCCGTGGTGAGGCAACCGTTGCCGACGACCCCGAACTCGGCGAGCGTGTAAAGTGACGTCACCGGACAGTCGAATATTTCGCCCAGGCGCCTGCGGGTGGCCATCTGTACCGTTTCGCCAGAAAGAACCAGGGCGTGTGGGCGGATCGCTCCCACATCCCTCGCGCGTTCGGCCACAAGCGTGAGCACGGACGGCATGCCGGTCACGACACGCCGATCGAGATGGTGCAGGGAGCGTCCCAGGAGATCTGGCGGAAGATGCCAGACCCTGTTGAAGCTCCACTTCGTCATTGTTCCGTGGATCGACCACGGTGAACGCTGGGAGCGGGTCGTGGAGGCGAGATGCAGAGTGAGGTGAACAAGCCCGTCGTCCAGCCACTCGGCTGGATCAAGAACCGCCGTGATCTGCCGGGTCAGTGCATCCATCTCAGCCTGCTGTGCCTCCTGGTCGATCGTAATCTCGACCGGTATGCCGGAGGTCCCGGTAGTTCGCACGGTGCGCCAGCCGGACGACTCGCCGGCCTCGGACCGTAGCCGGACCCGGTGCCTGCGCACCTCCTCCCGGTCGAGGATCGGGAGATCGAACAGCACCTGTTCGGCGACCTCCGGGAACACACCCCGCGCTGTCAGACGGTCGTGATAATACGGGACGGTGGTGGCCGCGAAGGCCAGAATATCCGCAAGTGCCGAACTGCCCGCACCATTCACTTCGGGAGGGCTCCGAAAGCTTCTCGGTGAACGTGTTGCTTAAATGTTCCCAGCTCGTTCAGGTCATGCCCGGACGAAATCCAGAAGGTGGTGAGTTCGGTGCGGGCCTCGACCAGCGCCCCGCCGGACTCTCTCGACCGTTCCAGCGGCAGCGCCCGTCTACGGTACTCGACCACGGCCAGGAGGCGGGCGAGGGCGGCACCGCTGCCGCCTTCCGCTGTCCACAGTTCGAACAGCGAAGACAGCGCGTCCCCATCTTCCGGTTGATCGCCGGTCCGGGTTCGGTCTGTGTGACCACCCGCGAGAAAACGTTCGGCGGCCGTTCGGGAGGACGGGGGACCGGTACCGGAACCTCCTACGTCCGTTCCCGTCCTTGACCGCAGGATGCTCAGAAGCAGATCGACGGTCGTTACCGTGATCGCTGACGGGAGGATCTCGAGAGCCATCCGCATAAGGTAGGCGGGTAGTCCGGCCTGCCGCAGCTCCTGCTGAAGCAGCAGGCCATGCCCGTAGCCCGGGGTTGTCACAGTCGGCCGATCCACCGCAGAACAGTACCCACGTGGCAAGGGTAGCCCAGAAAGTCTCGTCGCAACCCGTCATAAGCGGGGATAAGGGTGCCCGGCGCCGTGCATGTGCAGGTGCGCCTTGCGGCGAGGGGTGGCATCCACCGCCGAACATGCCCGCGGACCAGCGAGGGTGACACGCCTTGCCCTCGGAGGATTGCCTGGGCCGCCGGGCCGGATGCCAGCACGCAAGGCATGTCGCCGGCAAACCTGTCCGGTCGCGGAGCATTCTGGCCGGGTACCCCTTCGGTTCAGCTCTGCAGATGGTAGCCTGCTGTCTACAAGATCATCGAAGGCCTTTTTGCTCTTCGTTGACGATCGGGCGGGGGAATCGCAATGGCTCGTCGGCGCCGTGGCGCCCCATTCGTTGATCTCGTCGAGGAGCTTAACCAGCTCGCGGCTTTTGGTGGCCTGGTGATCAGCCTTGCCGGTCTACTGTCCGGCCGCGTGTTCCTCGCCGTCGGAGCGCTCGTGGTCGCGGTCGTGCTGCTCCTGGGGCGACGGGTTCTGAGCCCCCGTGATCGGCTGGGTCCATGGGAGCGGCGGCGCCTGCGGCGCTACTTCCGCGCTCAGCTTGTCGTGCTGAAGGAGCAGCTTCCCGCCGGGCTTCCACCCATGAGTGATGGAGGGATCACTCTTGGTGATTTCGTGGGGTCCGGAGGTCTTTTTGCTGAGCCTGAGATCGAGCAGACCGGAGCGACTGAAACGAACTCGGCAGGTGTCGTCGACTGGCTCGCCAGGGAGGTCGCCGCGTCCGGCAGTGTGCTCCTGCTCGGCGATCCGGGGGTGGGGAAGACTCTGGTCTGCGAGCTTACCCATCGCGAGCTCGTCCGCCGGTTCGTAGCAGACCCGAAACGGGAGCGAATACCGTGGCTGCTGAGGCTGGTCGAGGTCGGTGAGTTGATCCGGAGCGGAAGCGAGACGTCGCCGCATCTGCTGATCGAGACCGCGCTCGCCGGGCGCCCGGCGGACGGAGACGGCGACGGGGTTCCGTTGTCCGCCGACCGGATCCATCAGCTGCTTCGCGCCGACAGAATCATCCTCCTGCTGGATGGCCTCGACGAGCTTGCCATCCATGGCGGCGCAGCACGCGACGTGATTCCACGGGAACTTGCGGAAGTCCTGCGCGGGCGGGTCGTCCTCACCTGCCGTCAGACGTTCTTCGATCTCTATATGGCCGCGAGCGAGCCGAGCCGCTGGTTCGTCACCAGGGCGAACCTGCGGGGGGTCGACTTCCAGGTTGCCGGCCGGTCGTTCGTCCGGGCGTACTGTGCCAAGTTCGGTCTGGACTCCGCTGAGACGGTCATCGCGACCATCGAAAGTTCGACGGCACTGACCGACCTGGTCTCCCGTCCGTTGTTGCTGTTCATGGCAACCGACGTGCTGGCGAACCGGCTTGGCGGGGTTCCGGCCGAGAACGCCGGGCGAGCACCGGAGCCGGATGAATGGAACGCGGCGGAAGTCTATGACCTTTATGTCTCCAAGTGGCTCCACCTGGAGCGGCGTCGAGGCATGTCAGTGCACTGGCAGGATATGCAGGAGCTGGCCGAGCGAGTGGCCTGGCGAATATATCAACTCGCGTTCGACGGACGTAAGGCCTTCGGTCAGTTCGACGTCCATGACCTTCTCATCGGCGGGCGCACGCTTAACGACGTCGTTCGCCAGTGGCGGCCGGACGAGTCGCCGGACGAGGCGTTCCGGGAGCTGACTCTGCGGTCCTTTCTCGTTCGTTCGGAGGGTGACGACTACTACCGCTTCGTCCACAAGTCATTTTTTGAGTTCTTTGCGGCGCGTTACATACAGTCGGTGCTCATCAACGACCAGGTCGCCGATGACGTCCTGCTCGCGGTCCTGCTCTCGCCGCTGCCGGACGAGATGATCGACTTCACCCGGCAGCTTCTCGACCGTTGCGCGGGGATCGCTATCGAGGCCAGATCGGTGTGCCGGAACCTTTTCCACGTGTTGGAGGTCACGGCCACGACAGCCGCCGGTAGTCACTCGGCGATCATGGCAAGGCAGCAGGCGGCAAATCTGCTTCCGCTTGTTCTCGGGGGCGACCAGCGCAGCCAGGACCGGCTTCGCGAGATCCACGCCAACGAGCCGCATCCGTTCGTCCGACGTGGTATCGCGGTCGGTTTCGCCCTCCATCTGGACGATGGATCGTTGATCGACCGCCTGGTCTCGGACTTTGACGATGACCCCGACTCGCTGATCTTCCACCTGGGATACAACAGGATCTACTACGGTGACCAGGAGGCGAGTAACAGCGGCTGGCGGGATGATGGCACGGACCCCTGCGATCGGCTTTTTCTGGCTTCGCTCCGTCAGCTTCGGAGTAGTGCATACGAGCAGCTCTGGCCGATGTCCCTGTACACTATCCGGGTGTTACTCGCGGATCCGGGGCGACGTGCCTACCTTGACCGGGCCGTGGATATCCGGGCCTCCGTCGACGAGCTTCTCCGATTCGCTTTCACGCACAAGGACGATGCTCGTGAAAGCCTCACGCGGGAATGTCGGCGTCTTGTCGCCTTGCTGATGGGACCTGCCTGATCACGGCATCCGTCACATGGTTATGGACCGCGTCGAAAGCCTCGGGCCAGGCGGTCACGACGATATCCGGCGATGTCACCCCGGATCTTCCCAGTGCACGCACGGTGCATCCGGCCTGCCGGGCCAGAAACTGCGCGGCGACGTGTTCCGGGCCGACGCAGTCGACCGCGACCGTTGCACAGAGATGGCCGGCGAGCAGCAACATCGTGTCGATTGCCGGTGACCAGGTGTAGAAAACCCGCCCATAACGGGCCTCGAGCGTCGAACGAACCCGGTCCAGTGCCGGGTCGTCCCGGTCGACGCCGTAGCCCTGCTGCAAAGCAACGGCCGGAGCGACAGGCTCGCCCCGCTTGGCCAGCACCGCGCCGTCGCCGGCGAGGAGCCCGGTTGCCTCGCTGCCCGCGAGATACCTCCCGGTGTGCGAGTCGCGGACCACGGCGGCCACAACGTTATCCCGGTGCGTGATGGCGATGGCGACTCCGTAGACGGGTAGACCGATGGTGAAGTTGGTCGTGCCGTCCAGGGGATCGACCAGCCAGGTCCAGTCCTCGTGGCCGGGGTGGAGCCCGGACTCCTCGCCGATGATCACATGGCCTGGAAAAGTTCTCTGTACCTCGCCGACTATGAGCCGCTCGGCGGCACGATCGATCTCTGTCACCACATCGAGTGACAGACTTTTGCTGGCATACGCGAAGCGGGCGGAAAAAGAACTCCGTGCGAGGTCGCCGGCCTCGCGTGAGAGCCGAACGGCAAGGTCGAGGGCCACCGCTAGATCCATCATGCCACTCTAGCTCCGATGCGGTCACAAATCGCGCACTGCGGGATCACGGCCGGGCCGTGTGACACCCTGGCATGACTGGAGTCGTGTTTCCGGTTGCCGGTCGGAGTCCAATGGTCCCTCGAGTGACGGTCATGCGGCTGATGGTGCGGCGTTATATGTGTGGGACTGGTGCGGGGCCTGGCGCGCCTGTTGGTGCGACCCGTCTTTCGGTCGCCGCTGGTCGGCATTGACGCTGATCCCCGGCCTGCCGGGAAAAGATGGCAACCGGACAGGTGGCGGGAATTGTGGGTATGTTGCGGACGGGGCCGAGGGCGGAGACCGGGTCGGCGTTCTGCCTGGGCACGGTGAGATCGGCCGGCCGGCGTCCAGTGCGGGAGTGACCGGCTCGGCCGAGCTGGGCCCGCCCCCGCACGGGGGCCGGCGCTACCGGCGGGGCCGTTCCCGGGGTGCGCGGAAGAGGGCCTCCTGGGTCAGGCTCGCGCCGAGCCGGCCGTCACGGGTGTGGATGGTGCCGGTGTACCAGCCGCGGCCGCCGGCGATCGTACGCGGGACGTGGTCCATCAGCACCCACTCGTCGAGCCGGATCGGCCGGTGGAACCAGACCGCGTGGTCCAGGCTTGACCCGGAGCGGGCCGTGGGCGTGTGGAACGGGGCGAGGCCGGCCATGCTGTCGGAGAGGTAGGTCAGGATGACCGCGTGGGTCAGCGGGTCGTCCGGCAGCGCCGCGGTGCACCGCGCCCAGCAGCGGGTCGGGAAGTCCTCGCCGGGCTCGACCGGCTTCTCGGTGCGGCCCTCGAAGGAGAACAGCCGCGGGAACACGTAGTCGATCATCGTCTCCGGGGGGCCCGCCGCCGGCATCGGCTCGGCGTCGATGTCCGTGCCCTTCTCCGGCACGTGGAACGACGCCGACATGTTGAAGATGACCTCGCCGCCCTGCACGGCGACCACCCGGCGGGCCGAGAACGAGCGGCCGTCGCGGTCGCGGTCGACCCGGAAGATGGTCGGCCGGGACGCGTCCCCCAGGCGCAGGTAGTAGCCGTGCAGCGAATGCGGCACCCGCCCCTCGGGCACGGTGCGGCCCGCGGCGAGCAGGGCCTGGGCGGCGACCTGGCCGCCGTAGAGCGCGTACACGTCGTCGAACACCATGCGGACCCGGAACAGGTCGCGGTCGATCTCCTCGAGGTCCAGCAGGTCCAGGACCGTGCCCTCGGTCGGGGCGAGGATCGCCGGCTCGTTCACGGTCACTGGTCGCATGATCCACCTTCTGGGTCGGTCGGCGCGGCACGTCCCGGCCCCGGCGCCGCGGCGTCCCGGCCCGCGGCGCCTTCGCGCGGTGGCCGGAACGTCGCGCTGACGGGCCGCTCCGGGAGAGCGTGCCGTCAGTCCGGGATACTGCATCGGGTACCCCCACCACCAGGAGGTGTGCCGCAGCCCACCGTCAGGGGCGCTGGTCGGGAGGCTGGCGGTCAGCTCTCGTGTGGCGGTTCGCCCGGCGCGTCGCCGTGCGGAGAGAACCAGGCGTCCGCCGACCAGCAGCCCTCCGTGGTCTCCCGCTCGCCGAGGGTGGGCACGTGGGTGTCCCGTGCCGGTTCGTCCGGGTCGGCCTCCGCCGGGGCACGCTCGGCATCGCCGTCCGGCCGTGCGCTGTCCGCCAGCGTGCCGTCCGCCCGGGTGTCGGCGCCGCCGTGGCCGACCGCAGGGCCGCCGCGGCTCCCGCCGGGGGACTGGTGGTCGGCCTGGTCGTCGGGGTCGTACAGGCCGTCCTCGGCCCGGCCGTAGGCGCTCGCGGAGAAGAGGACCTTCGGCGGGGCCGGGTGGGCCGGCTCGGAGATGCCGAGCCCGGGACGCCGGCGCGGCGCCCCCGCGGGCGCCCACGAGCGGGCGACGGCGGTCGGCCGGGTGCTCGCCGTGCCCGGCCCGGCGCCGGCCGGCGGGCTGCCGGCTGGCCGGGACGTGGCCCGAGTGGTGGTCGCCGACGGACCGGTGGCCGGCGCGGCGCCGGCCGGCGGGGCCGCGGGAGTGAGCGCCGCGGCGGTGAGCGCCTCGCCGAACGCGTCGCCGCCCTCACGCAGGCCGAACCGCTCGTGCAGCAGCCGCAGCGGCCTGGGCGCCCACCAGTTGTACCGGCCGGCGAGGGCCATGAAGGCCGGCACCAGCACGGCGCGCACGACCGTCACGTCCAGGAGCACGGCCAGCGCCAGGCCGACCCCGATCATCTTGATGATGCTGATCTGGGACGTCGCGACGCCGATCATCACGACGATCAGGGCGAGTGCGGCGCAGGTCAGCAGCGGGCCGGTCGCGGCCAGGCCACGGGTGACCGCGCGCCGGTTGCCCGCCCCGCGCTGGTGCTCCTCGCGGATGCGGGCGAGCAGGAAGATCTCGTAGTCCATGCTGAGCCCGAAGGCGACGCAGAACATCAGCACCGGGCTGGTCAGCTCGACGGTGCCCGAGACCTGGAAGTGCCCGACCAGGGGCTGGAGGTGCCCCTCCTGGAAGACGAGCACCATCGTGCCCATGACCGCGGCCAGGTTGAGCGCGTTGAGCAGCAGCGCCTTCACCGGCAGCAGGATGCTGCCGGTGAACAGGAACAGCAGCACGAACGTCGCTATGATCACCACGGTGATGGCGCCGGGCAGGCCGCGCATCACCGTGTCCCGGGTCTCGACCAGGTGCGGGGCCAGGCCACCGATCTCGACCGGGTAGGGCGCCGGGATGGCGCGGACGAGGTCGACGGTGCGCTGGGTGCCCGCCGAGAGCGGGTCGGGCTCGGTCGGCCACAGGGAGAGCCAGGCGCCGCCGTGCACGCCGACGAACGCCCCGCCGTCCGGTGGCGGTGGGGCGATGAGACGGCCGTCGGTGAAGCTGCCGGCCACAGTCTCCACCCGCGCGACGCCGGGCACCTGGGACAGCCGCGCCGCGTAGCCGCCCAGGCGCGCGGCGACCTGCGGCTCGCGGGCGTCCACCCCGGCCGCGACGACCGGGATCTGGCAGGGCAGGCAGACGGTGAAGTCCTCACGCATGGCGTCGTTGACGATGTGCGAGTCCGCGCTGGTCGGCAGGACGGTGTCGTCGGCGAGGGCGACCCGCAGGTTGCCCAGCGGCAGCGCCATCACCACCATCAGGGCGACCGCCGCGCCGCCGAACAGCAGCGGATGAGCCATCACCCGGCGGGCGATCGCCCCCCACACCGCGCCGGACTCGCGGTCGCCACCAACCCCGGTGCCGGCGGGCGCAGGCACCCCGGCCCGGCGGCGACGTCCACGTTCCACCCGCTCGCCCAGCAGCATGATCGCCGCCGGCAGCACCAGCAGGGCCGCGAGTTCGGAGGTCACCACCACCGCGATGCCCGCGTAGGCGTACGACTGCAGGTAGGGCAGCGGGAACAGCAGCGCGCCCGTCAGGGAGAGCGCCACCGTCAGACCGGAGAAAAGCACCGTGCGGCCGGCGGTGCGCAGGCTGGTGTGCAGGGCGGCGGGCCGGTCCAGGCCATTCTCCCGCTCCTCGCGGAAACGCCGCAGGATGAACAGGCAGTAGTCCACGGCGAGGGCGAAACCGAGCGCGGTGGTCAGATTCAGCGAGAACACCGAAATGTGGGTGACCTCGGAGAGCAGCCGCAGCGAGGCGAGGCTGGCGATGACCGCGCTGCCGCCGACGACGATGGGCAGCAGCGCCGCGGCCATTCCGCCGAACGCATACAGCAGGACACCGAGCACCAGCGGCGCGGTGATCAGCTCGGCGCGCTTGAGGTCCGCGCGGCTCTGTTCGGTGACGTCCAGCATGACCGCGGGCGCGCCGCCGAGGCGCACGGTGACGCCGGGCCCGTCGTGGGCATACCTGTCATGCAGGGCGGCCACGTGGCGCGCGATCGCGTCCTCGGTGCCGGTGAGCCGCAGCAGGACGAGCGCGCTGCGCCCGTCCTGGGAGCGCAGCAGCCCGCGCTGGGACTCCGTCGACCAGTAGGACGTGACGCCGCTGACGCCCGGCTCGCGGTGAAGTTCCTCGGTGAGGTTCTCGCCCAGCCGGCGGGCGGTCGGGCCGTCGATGTCCCCGGGTGCGGTGATCATGATCGCGACGTTGGGCGGGGCGCCGGGGAACTCGGCGTCGAGCATCGCCTCGGCGCGGGTGGCGGAGTCGCCGGGGGCGTAGAAGCCGCCGGTGGCGAGCCGGTCGAACACCCCGGCGGCCCAGGGCAGCAGGAGCAGCACGAGCAGCCCGGTGACGGCCAGTACGCGCCCCGGCCGGGTGATCGCGATCCGGGCGAGGAGGGCGAACAACCCGCCGCGCCCGCCGGCCGGTGCGCCCGCCGAACCCCCAGGCCCACCCGGCTGCCCGGGACGGCCCGGACCGCCCGGCCGCTGCGGTGCCACGGCTCGCGGCTCGGCAGCTCCCGGTGCCGCGGCTCGCGGCTGTGCGGCTCGCGGCTCGGGCGAGCGCCCGGCGCGACCGCGCCAGCGGCGCCGGCGTGGCCCCTGCTCCGGTGGCGGTGGCGGTGGCGCGGCTGGGTGGACGGTGCCGGGCCGCGGTGGCGTCGTGCGGGCCGGCGGGTGCGGCTCGAGCGGTTCTGCCGGCCCGGCCACGGCGCCCGGGTGGGCGGGTGACCGGTGGTTGGCGGGGCGCCCCGTCGAGCCCCTGAACCGCCGCGTGACTTCGACGGGAAATGACATGAGTTCAACGTAGAAGTAGCAAAGATTGGGCGATACCCCCGTAGAGGGGTACCAAAGGCGCGAATCCCTCTTTAATGTTCACGCCGTTGGCGTGAGTACCGCGATGACGTCGTGACTCGCGCCAGTCGGTATCCGGAGGAGGGGGAGTTCGTCGTGGGGGAGAAGTTCGAAGGGCACAACAACGGCAGAACACCGCCGCATCTGGCGAGGTGCCCCCGGCCGCGGTACGGGGTTCAACCGCACGGGGGTATTCCGGCTGACAACGCGGGCCGGCCGGAGGGTTCCGGTTGGGACGAGCGTCCCGCCGCGCCCGGTGGGACAGGGCAGCGGCCCGGGGCGCGGCCGCGGTCGGGCGGCCCGGGCGCGGCGCCGCCACCTGGGGCGGAACAGCCGCCCGCGGGGGATCAGAGCGGCGCGTCGGGCCCGGCGTCCACCGGCCCGCTCCCGCTGCCGGCGCCCGGCGCCGCGGCCACCCGACCGGCGCCGGCGCCCGGCGCGCGGCGATTCTGCCCCGGGCCGACGCGGCGCCGGTGAGATTCGTCCCGCGGCCGGTTCCGCTCGTGGCCCGTGGGTTACGGGCACCAGGACTGGAATGCATTTCCCGATGGGCGTGAACGGAATGTTTCCCACCGGCCGGCCGCGGGCGAAACGCCGGTCGGGCGCCCTGCTCGCCGGGTGCGTGGTCGGTGGGAAGCACTTTCGGTGGGGTGCACCGCCGGCCGGGTGAACGACTCGGACGAAGCCGACGGGCGGTGACCGCCCCGAGAATCTCGGGGGGTCACCGCCCGTCGGCGGTTCTGGTGGCGCGCCGTCGCGCCGGCCTCACGGCAAAAGGCTGGAACGGCGCGCGACGTTCACGGCCGCGGTGCGGTTGTGCACCCCCAGTTTGTTCATGATGCTGCGCAGGTACGCCTTCACCGTCTCGGGGCTGACGGCGAGCCGGCGCGCGGTCTCCGCGTTGGACATGCCCTCCGCGACGAGCCGCAGGACGTCGAGCTCGCGGGGGGACAGCCCGAAGGGCTGGGCCCGCGTCGGCGGCGCGGTGTCGGGAAAGAGGTCCTCGAGCAGGTCGCGCACCGCGACGATCCGTTCCCGCAGGGCCGGGTCGCCGGCCTGGTAGCTGAGCTCCTCCAGCTCGGCGTCGACCCGGCACAGCACCCGCAGCCGGGACGCGCCCGCCGGGCCGCCCGGGGTCGGGCCGGCGTCGGCGCGCGCCGTCATCGTGCGTTCGGCCAGGAACGCCTCGAATCGGCGGGCGACGCTGAGCGCGGTCTCCACGGCGGCCGGCGGGACGGGGTTGTCGGCCCGCACGCCGCAGTACAGCACCGCGTGGACGGTTCCGCCGGTGCGTACCGGCACGGCCACCACCGAGGAGATGTCCTCGCCGAGGACGGCCCAGTCACGCTGGTCCTCGGTGTAGCGCGGGCGGGTGCCGGCGTCGATCACGACGGGCCGTCCCAGCGCGACGACCCGCCCGCCCACGCCGTGGCCCGGCGGCAGCGACATGCCGCGCAGCGCGTTGGTGCGGTTCCCGTCGAGCGCGCTGATGGTCAGGTAGCGCGAGCGGGGGTCGACCGATCCGCCATAGGCCAGATCGGCGCCGGTACGGGCGCGCAGCCGGGTGACGGCTCGAGGCAGCAAAGCCTCGACCGAGCAGTCATCGGAAGTGCCCGATGTCATCGTCTTCCTCTCGTCCGGGGGTCTCGCGGACTAAGAACGAAACAAAACAGAAAAATTCAGCAAAGGTGCCACCGGCCCGCCACTTATTTCCCGGGCCTAAGCCGGCGTGAGACGAGGTCAGTCGCGGAAACGGAGGTCGTGCGGCGCCGGATGCGGTGCCGGGTCGGCGGGGAGTGTCGCCGGGTCGCCCGGTCCTTTACGGCAGACAAAACGCCTTGCTGGGAAATGAGACTAGCAAGGGGATCTTCGTCCCGGCAATCAGCGCATTGTGCACTGTGGTGCCGAACGCGCGCAGTGAGGGTTGGGATCCGGCGAAGGTGTATGGGGGTGGCCCGGTCGCGTGGGCCCGCCACCGCCGCCGGATCCCCGTGTGCGGCGCGTGGATCCCGCCGCCGCGCACCGCCGCGCGGCGCCGCGGGGAGCGCGCCGGCGTGCCACGGCGGCGCGTGGGGTGCGGTGATCGACCGTTCGTTCTCCGTTGACATGGATCGACGGGATCCGTCGTCCGGTGTTCTTTGCCGATTCCCGGCATGGTGTCAGTTGTGTATCCGGTGGTTGGTTTATGAGAATGTCTGCCGCTGGGGTTGGGTAAATACCAGGCCGGTGGCGTCTTTCGGGCTCGTGTCCACAGTCGCCGCCGTCACCCCTGGTCGTGGGTGGACGCCGGTGCGCGATGCCCGGCCCGGCCGGGCGCGGGCCGCTACGGGAAAGGCCGCGGGCCGGCCGCGGCGGCCGTCATGTCCGTCCGTTACCGCATCGCGCCGCACCGCACCTGCGGCATTTCCAGGACCTACGCGGGAGGGCTGGACCGATGGTGCCGGTTGCACACCGCCCGGAGCGCGTATGAACACCTCGGTGCCATTGGCGGTTCGCCGCCGCGCCCGCCGCCCGATACGCCGCCCGACCGACCGCCGGAAAGCGGACCGCGGGAAAGCCGCTCAGAGCTGGTCGACGGCCGTCACCCGCAGGATGGCGATGCCGGCCTCGTCGGAGGCGGCGAGGTCCACCTCGGCGCTGATTCCCCAGTCGTGGTCCCCGGCCGGGTCGTCGAAGATCTGGCGCAGCGTCCAGCGGTCCGCGGCGGTCTCCACGATGAGCAGCCCGGGGCCGCGGGCGTTCGGCCCCGTGCCGATCTCGGCGTGCGTGTCGAAGTACGGCTCCAGGGCGTCGCGCCAGGCCTGCGCGTCGAAGCCCACGGCCGCGTCGAGCTCGCCGAGCAGGTCGTAGCGGCGCAGCGCGGCCAGCTCGACCCGGCGGAACAACGCGTTGCGCACCAGCACCCGGAACGCGCGGGTGTTCGCGGTGACCGCCGAGGTCCGCTCGACCAGCCCGCTCGGCGGGGCGTGGCTCTCGGGAGCGGGGTCGCGCAGCGCCTCCCACTCGTCGAGCAGGCTGGAGTCGACCTGGCGGACCAGCTCGCCCAGCCACTCGGTGAGGTCGGTGAGCTCCTCGGTGCGCGCGTCCTCGGGCACCGTCTGGCGCAGCGCCTTGAACGCGTCGGCCAGGTAGCGCAGCAGCAGCCCCTCCGAGCGGGCCAGGCCGTAGAAGTCGACGTACTCGGCGAAGGTCATCGCCCGCTCGTACATGTCCCGGGCGACCGACTTGGGCGACAGCTCGTAGTCGTCGACCCAGGGGTGGCCGCGCCGGTAGGTGGCGAGCGCGGCGTGCAGCAGCTCGTCGAGTGGCTTGGGCCAGGTGACCTCGTCGAGCAGCTCCATCCGCCGGTCGTAGTCGACGCCCTCGGCCTTCATCGCCGCCACCGCCTCCCCGCGGGCGCGGAACTGCTGCGCGGACAGCACCTGCCGCGGGTTGTCCAGCGTCGACTCGAGCAGGCTCAGGACGTCCAGCGGATAGTCGGGGGACTCGCGGTCGAGCAGGTCGATCGCGGCCAGCGCGAACGGGGACAGCGGCTGGTTGAGCGCGAAGTCGAGCTGCAGGTCGACGGTGAGCCGCACGGTGCGCCCGGTCTCGTCCGGCGTGTCGAGCTTCTCCACCACCCCGGCGGCGAGCAGCGCCCGGTAGATCGCGATCGCCCGGCGGATGAGCCGGCGCTGCGCGGCCGGCGACTCGTGGTTGTCGGTGAGTAGATGGCGCATCGCGCTGAACGCGTCCCCCGGCCGGTTGACCACGTTGAGCAGCATCGAGTGGCTGACGGCGAGGTGCGACGTCAGCGGCTCGGGTTCGGCGGCGACGAGGCGCTCGAAGGTCGGCACGCCCCAGGAGACGAAGCCCTCGGGGGGCTTGCGGCGCACGACCTTGCGCCGCTTCTTCGGGTCGTCCCCGGCCTTCGCCAGCGCCTTCTCGTTCTCCACGACGTGCTCGGGGGCCTGCACGACGACGTTGCCGACGGTGTCGTAGCCGGCCCGCCCGGCCCGCCCGGCGATCTGGTGGAACTCCCGCGCGGTCAGGATCCGGGTGCGGGTGCCGTCGTACTTCGACAGCGCGGTGAACACCACGGTGCGGATCGGGACGTTGATGCCCACCCCGAGCGTGTCGGTGCCGCAGATGACCTTGAGCAGGCCGGCCTGCGCGAGCAGCTCGACCAGCCGGCGGTACTTCGGCAGCATCCCCGCGTGGTGGACGCCGATCCCGTGCCGGACCAGACGGGACAGCGTCTTCCCGAACCCGGCGGTGAACCGGAAGCCGCCGATCATCTCCGCGATGGCGTCCTTCTCCGCCCGGGTGGAGACGTTCACGCTCATCAGCGCCTGGGCCCGTTCCAGCGCGGAGGCCTGGGTGAAGTGCACGACGTAGACCGGCGCCTGGCGGGTCTCGAGCAGCTCCTCGATCGTCTCGTGCAGCGGGGTGGTCACATACCGGTGGAACAGCGGGACGGGCCGCTGCGCCGAGCGCACCACCGCCGTGGGCCGCCCGGTGCGCCGGGTCAGGTCCTCCTCGAACCGGGTGACGTCGCCCAGCGTCGCCGACATGAGCAGGAACTGCGTGTCGGGCAGCTCGATGAGCGGCACCTGCCAGGCCCAGCCCCGGTCCGGGTCGGCGTAGTAGTGGAACTCGTCCATGACGACCTGGCCGACGTCGGCCGTGGCACCGTCACGCAGCGCGATGTTCGCCAGGATCTCGGCGGTGCAGCAGATGATCGGCGCGCTCTCGTTGACCGAGGCGTCACCGGTCATCATGCCGACCCGCGCCGGGCCGAACACCGCGCACAGCGCGAAGAACTTCTCCGACACCAGGGCCTTGATGGGCGCGGAGTAGAAGGTGCGCCGGCCCCAGCCGAGCGCGGCGAAGTGGGCGCCGGTGGCCACCAGGCTCTTCCCGCTGCCGGTCGGTGTCGCCAGGATGACGTGCGCTCCGCTCACCACCTCGATCAGCGCCTCGGTCTGCGCCGGATACAGTTCCAGGCCCTGGTCGGTCACCCAGGCGCCGAACGCGTCGAACAGGGCGTCCGCGTCGGGTTCGGGACCGGCCGGCAGGCGGTCGACCAGCGACGGCGAGCCGGCGGCCGGGCCCGGCGCGCTGCCGGGTGTGCCGCCGGGCGCGCTGCCGCCGGGGGCGAGGTCGGGTGAGGTGTTCTCGGGCGTGGAGGTGTGCGGCGTCATGGTGCTCTCGATCGTGCCCCACGGACGGCGGGCGCGGGCGACGGGCCGCCCCGTGGCGGCGCGCGCCGTCCGGTCCGTGGCGCGCAGGCTCGTCGGCCGCGCCGGGTGAACCCGGGTGAACCGCGCCGGGTGAACCGCCACCGGCCGGGGTGCGGCGGCGCATCGACCCGCGGCGGCGTGGGTATCCCCGCCCTTGCCGGGCGGGGCCGAGTACCTGTCCGCCGGCGCCCGCCGGGCACCCTCGCCGAGGGCCGGCCGGCGCCGGCGCGGCTCACCCCCCGCGGGTACGGGTGGGGTCAGACCCCCCTAGGCCGGGGCGCCACCTCCACTGACCAGGACGATGATTCGCAGCAGAGTCGGCGGTGTCGTCGCCGGCCACCTGGAGAGGGTCCATATGTCCCATGACCGTACGGGCGTGAGTCCGCCCGTGCTACTGACTGTCGGTCCGGCCACAGCCACGTCCCGGGCATCACTGCCGGCCGTGCCGGTGGAGCCGGCCCCGCCAGCCGTCGCCGCCGTGCCGGTGGAGTCGGCCCGGCCGGTCGCGACGGCCGTCGCGGTGCGGCCGCCCACGCCGGCGGGCCCGGCGGCGGCGTGCCCACCGCCGGTGAGCACCGCGGGCAGGCGGACCTCGGCCAAGGCCGCCGTGGGCGCGGCCGCCGCGGAGGAGAGCGCCGCGGGCGCCGCCGTTGCCATGGGCACGGTCGCCGTGGGCGCCGTCGCCGCGTCGCCGCGGGCGGCGGGCGCCGCGCCCGAGTTGGATCCGCGGCCGAAGTCCCGCGCCGAGCAGATCCTGCTCGCGCTCTTCCTGGGTGGGCCGCTGTTGGCGGTCGCCCTCGCCGTCCCGTTCGCCTGGGGCTGGGGTCTGAGCTGGCACGACGTCGTCATCGGCGCGGTGATGTACGTCATCGGCGGTCTCGGGATCACCGTCGGCTACCACCGGCACTTCACCCACGGCGCGTTCAAGGCGCGCCGGGGCCTGCGGATCGCGCTCGCTCTCGCCGGCAGCATGGCGATCGAGATGAGCGTGATCGACTGGGTGGCCGCGCACCGGCGCCACCACCGCTTCTCCGACCGTGACGGCGACCCGCACTCCCCGTGGCGTTTCGGGCCCGGCACCCGGTCGTTGGCGCGCGGTCTGCTGCACGCGCACGTCGGGTGGCTGTTCGCGCCGCGGCGGACCAATGCCCAGCGGTACTGCCCGGACCTGCTCGCCGACCGGGACATCCGGCGGATCTCGGACCGCTTCGGCTGGCTCGTCGCCGTGTCGATGCTTCTCCCGCCGCTGGTCGGCGGCCTGTGGGCGGGGTCGTGGACGGGCGCGCTCACCGCGTTCTTCTGGGCGTCGCTGGTCCGGGTCTTCCTGTTGCACCACGTGACCTTCTCGATCAACTCGATCTGCCACGTCCTGGGCGCCACGCCGTTCGCCACCCGGGACCACTCGGGCAACGTGTGGTGGCTGGCCGTCCCGTCGTTCGGGGAGGCGTGGCACAACCTGCACCACGCGGACCCCACCAGCGCGCGGCACGGTGTGCTGCGCGGCCAGATCGACCTCAGCGCCGGGCTGATCGCGGTGTTCGAGCGCCTCGGCTGGGCCCACGACGTGCGCTGGCCCGACAGCGAGCGGATCGCGGCGAAGCGCGCCGCCTGATCGGCGCCTGATCGGCCGCCTGACCGTTCTCCCCGCCGCGCGGTGCGCCGTGACGGAGTCGTCAGCGCACCGCTCCGTAGGCCGGGTGGCACCGTACGCAGGGGTCGAGTGCTCCCGTATGTCATCCGTTGGTCCTGTGATGGGGTGCGCTGCCCCACCTACCGGGGCGGCGGGGCATCCCGTCCGTCCTTTTTGCGGTTAGCGTCGGCGGGGTGGATGAGCTCCCTCTGCTCGTCGGGTCTGGTGACATCGCCCGGGCGCTGGGCGTCACCCGGCAGGCTGTCGATCACCGGCTGCGCAGTGATCCGGCGGCCCCCGCGGCCGCGGGGGTCGTGAACCGGACGTCCGCCTGGAACGGGACCCGGATCTGGTGGCGCGAGGATGTCGACCGGTGGCTGAACCTCGAGCCTGACCGGTGGCATCGGCTGCTCGCGTCTACCGCGCGGGGCGGGTGACCGGCGGTGGGCTGATCGTTCGACTACCGGCTGGTGCACCCCCGACACAAGATAGTCAACGCTGTTGACGACCGTTCGCTACTAAATTCGATCTTGAAACCTCCATTCCGTCCCCGGGACGGGGCTGTGTGCCCCGTCCCGGGGACGGACCGACCTCCGCCCGGGCCGCAGCCCGCCGCGCCTCGCGCCGCGGCGCGAGGCGCCTCAGCGACCGGATGCCGCCGGACCGGCCGCCGGAACGCCGCCGGTCGCCTCGCCGGCTGTCCCACCGGTCGCCTCGCGCGGTCGCAGCCGGCTCAGCACCGCCGGCAGCTCGCCGACGTGCACGACCCCGAGCTGGTTCGTCGGCCGGGTCAGCGCGACGTACAGGTCACCGGTGCCCCGCGGCGACTCGGCCAGAATGCGCTCGGGCTCGACCACGATGACCGCGTCGAACTCCAGCCCCTTGGACTCACGGACCGTCAGCACGACGACCGGCCGCTCCGGATCCCCGTCCGCGCTGTCCGCCGTGCCCGCCTGGCCGTGCGGTGCCGCCTGCGCGGGCGCCCCCACCTCCACGTCCTGGTCCGGTCGCGGGCCGGTGGACCCGGTTTCGGCGAGGGACGCCAGCTCGTCGCGGCGGGAGCGCGGCACGATCACAGCCAGCCGCCCGCCGCCGGCCGCCGCGCGCTCGGCACGTACCAGCTGCTCCAGATGCTCGGCCAGCTCGTGGGCGCCGACCATGAGCCGCCACGGCGCGCGGCCCGACCGGCGCACCGACCGCGGCGCGCGCAGCCCACGCTCCTGAGCGGCGAGCACGTCGCCGGCGATGTCCATGATCTCCGCGCCGGTGCGGTAGTTCACCGTGAGCCGCTCGAGGGTGAAGCGCGGGCCGACGAACGGGTCGAGCGCCTGCGCCCACGAGGAGCTCCCCGCCGCGTCGCCGGTCTGCGCGACGTCGCCGACCAGCGTCATCGACCGGGTCGGGCAGCGGCGCATCACCATCCGCCAGGCCATCGGGGACAGCTCCTGCGCCTCGTCGACGATCACGTGGCCGAACGCCCAGGTGCGGTCGGCGGCCGCGCGCTCGGCGGTGCTGCGGGTGTCGACCTCCTCCTGGCGTTCGCCGAACCGGTCGGCGTCGATGAGGTCGGAGGCCATCAGCAGCTCGCCGTCGGGGTCCTCGGTGTCGCCGCGGGAGAGGATGTCCAGCACGCCGCCGGCGTAGTCGATCCGCTGCTGGCGCTCCAGGTGCGCGGCGACGGCCGCGTCGATCGCCGCCCGGGGGTCGTCGCCGAGCAGTTCGGCGGCCTCGTCGAGCAGCGGGGTGTCGGCGGGTGTCCAGTCGCCGGGGGCCCAGCCCCCGCCGGGGTCGCGGCGTAGCGCCGCCCGCTCGGCGTCGGTCAGCCCGGGGGCGGCGCGCGACAGTGCGTCGGCGGAGGCGAACAGGTCCTTTAGCAGCGCCTGCGGGGTCAGCAGCGGCCACAGGCCGTCGATCGCCTCGGCGAGCCTGGGGTCGGACCTCAGATCGCGGCGCAGATCGGCCAGGTCGGAGGGGTCGAGCACCGGCCGGTCCGCCGCCGCGGCGGCCAGGGCCGCGCTGGGCCAGTCGCCGCCGTCCGCCGCCGCGCTGCCCCCACCCGGCTCGCCGCCTTCGGTACCGTCGCCGAGGGCGTCGCGCGCGGCGTCGGTGTCGGGCCAGAGCATGAAGTCGTCGACGAAGTCCGGGATGTCGACCTCGTCGATCGACGACTCGTACCGGTCGGCGATCTGGCGGGTCAGGGCGGTGATCACCTCGCGGACGAACACCGACCGGGCGTGGTTGTGTGCGCGTCCGGTGAGCCGGGCGGCGGCCCGGGCCGGCACGACGATCGTCTCGTCGAGGCGGGCGACCCCGTCCGCGACGGTGATCTCCAGGGGCGTGTCGGGGAGCCGCTGGCGGTCGCGGACGGCGGCGGCCAAAA
The DNA here is from genome assembly GCF_949319125.1 of Frankia sp. Hr75.2. NCBI lineage: Bacteria > Bacillati > Actinomycetota > Actinomycetes > Frankiales > Frankiaceae > Frankia > Frankia sp. Hr75.2. The sequence continues at coordinate 45,922 of NZ_CASGGV010000290.1, forward strand.
CGTCGACCATCTCGGGCCGGCCCTTGACCTCCGCGGCGGTCGTGCTCTCGGCGCGACGGGCCCGCACGCCGGGGAAGAGGTCGCCGACGGTCGACAGCAGCACCCCGGTCTCGCCGAGGGAGGGCAGCACCTGCTCGATGTAGCGCAGGAAGGCCGGGTTCGGCCCGACGATCAGCACCCCGCGCTTGGACAGCTGCTCGCGCCGGGAGTACAGCAGGTAGGCGGCACGGTGCAGCGCGACGGTGGTCTTGCCGGTACCCGGCCCGCCCTCGACGACGAGGATGCCGTCCTGCTCGGAGCGGATGATCCGATCCTGTTCGGCCTGGATGGTCGCGACGATGTCGCGCATCCGGCCGGTGCGGTGCGCGCCGAGGGTGGCCAGCAGCGCCGCCTCGCCGACGAGGCTGTCGTGCGCCGGTGTGCCGTCCGGTTCACCAGCCGCGGTGGGCGGGCCGGCGGTGAGGTCGGGGTCGCCCTCGTCGGCGCCGAGCCCGTCGAGGGTCCGCAGGCCGAGGACCCCGCCGCCGAGGGTCGTCGGGCCGAACACCTCGTCGTCGAGGTGGGTCACCCGCCGCCCGACGGTGCGGATGTGGCGGCGGCGGGCGACGTGCAGCGGGGTGGCCCCGGTGGCCAGGTAGAACGGGCGGGAGGCCGGGGCCCGCCAGTCGATGAGCAGCGGCTGGTAGTCGGCTTCGGGGTCGAGGACACCCATCCGGCCGATGTAGCGCTGCTCGCCGTCGGCCATGTCGAGCCGGCCGAACAGCAGCCGGTCGCGCATCGCGTCGGAGCGGGCGACCTGGTCGGCGTGGCGGGCGGCGAGCGCGTCGCGGTCGGCGCGCGCGCCGGGTTCGGGATCGTCGCGCAGCAGGGCTTCGGCGAGTCCGGCGGCGGCGGCGGCGCGCAGCCCGTCCAGCCGCTCGTGCAGCATGGTCAGGTACTGCTGCTCCCGAGCGTGCTCGTCGCCCCCGGAGGTGTCTCCGGCCGGGGCCGGGGCGCTCTCAGAGGGCACCGGGGGCGCGGGGGGCACAGCCGCGGCGGGCACCGCTTCGTTTGACAATCCCCAACCCTTTCCGCTAGTCTGTGGCTGCGTATAGCGCGCTTTTGCGCGCCCTTGTGGCGGCTCCAGCTTAGCTCAGAGCGGCATCGTCCTGGTGTGTCGAGACCACCGGTCAGCCCGCCCGCCCGGTGAACGCACGCCGTCCGAACAGGAACTTCGCCGCCAGGTATGACCCGGCCAGCACCGGGCCGAACCAGGCCAGCGCCAGCCACCCGCCTGTCCCGATCGGCGTTCCCATCAGCAGGCCGCGCAGCGTCTCGATCACCGGGGTGACCGGCTGGTGGTCGGCGACCGCCCGCAGCGGGGCCGGCATCGTCCCCGTCGGCACGAACGCGCTGCTCAGGTACGGCAGGAACAGCACGAAGAAGGTGAACCCGCTGGCGGCCTGCGGGCTGCCGGCCAGCAGGCCGAGCGCCACCGACAGCCAGGTCATGGCGAGGACGAACAGCAGCAGCACCGCGGCGGTCGCGCACCATTCCGCGGCGGTGGCGTTCGGGCGGAACCCGGTGGCCAGCGCCACCGTGACGACCAGCGCGGTCGAGACGGCGTTACGCGCGACGCTGGCGACGACATGCCCGGTCAGCACCGCCCCGGCCGAGATCGGCAGTGAGCGGAACCGGTCGATGACACCGGCCGTGGTGTCCTGGGCGACACCGACCGCGGTCGCGGCCGCCCCGTAACCCGCGCAGAGCAGGATGATGCCCGGCACGACATAGTCGACGTAGTCGCCCTCGGTGTCGATCGCGCCGCCGAACACGTAGACGAACAGCAGCATCAGGTTGATCGGCAGGATCACGCTCAGCAGCAGCGTCTCCGGGTCGCGGGTCAGGTGCCGGATGCCGCGGCCGACCATCACGGCGGCGTCCGCCGCCGCCCAGCGCAGCGTGGACACCCATCCCTCGGCCGGGGCGATGCCGGCGGGGGCGAGGGGTTCGGTGGTCATCGCGCGGGCTCCTCACGGCGGGACGGCGCGGGCTGGCCGGCGCCGCGCGCGGCGACCCCGGCGGTGGACGCGCCGGCCGGCGTGACCGTCGCCGGCGTGGGGCGAGTGGACGGCGCGGTGGTGCGGCTCGCGGTGGTGAGGCTGAGGAACACGTCGTCGAGGTTCGGCCGGCGCAGCGCGACCGGGCCGACCTCCAGCCCGGCGTGCCGCATCCGGTCGAGGACGGCGCGCACGTCGGTGGCGGTGCCGTCGGTGGGGACGTCCACCGCCCGGCGCCGGGCGTCGCGCTCGCCCGCGGTGGGGCCGAGCAGCCGCAGCGCGGCGGCGAAGTGGGCGTCGTCGGTGAACGTGAGCTCGAGGCGCTGCCCGGCGAACCGGGACTTCAGCTCCTCGGGGGTCCCCTCGGCCACGACCCGCCCGCGGTCGAGCACGGTGACCCGGTCGGCGAGCCGGTCGGCCTCCTCCAGGTACTGGGTGGTGAGCAGGACGCTCACGCCGTCCACGGCGAGCTCGCGGATGACCGTCCACAGCTCGGCGCGGCTGCGCGGGTCGAGCCCGGTGGTCGGCTCGTCGAGGAACACCACCTGCGGTCGGGACACGAGGCCGAGGGCCAGGTCCAGACGGCGGCGCATCCCCCCGGAGTAGGTGCGCACCGCCCGGGTGCGGGCGTCGGTCAGGTCGAAGCGCGCCAGCAGTTCGGCGGCGCGCGCGCGGGCGCCGGCCCGCCCCAGCCGGGCGAGGCGGCCCATCATGACCAGGTTCTCCTCGCCGGTGAGGACCTCGTCGACGGCCGCGTACTGGCCGGTCAGGCTGATCGCGCCGCGCACCTGCCGCGCGGCCCGCAGGGCGTCGTACCCGGCGATGTGGACCGTCCCGGCATCCGGCCGCAGCAGTGTGGCCAGGATGCGGATCATGGTTGTCTTGCCGGCGCCGTTCGGCCCCAGCAGCGCGTGGACGTCGCCGCGCGCCACGGTGAGGTCGACGCCGTCCAGGGCGGTCGTGTGCCGGTAGCTCCTGGTGAGACCGCGGACCCGGACAGTGGGCGTGGCCTGCTGCTCGGCTGGCGTGGTCATGTGGTCGTCCTTGGCATGGCGGGCGGTCCTCTGGTGTCGGCGGGGATGTCGGCACGTCTGCGCGCCGCCAACTGTGTACGGCGCACACAGAAGTGTGTGCGGTTACTGTGTACCACTGAAACTGATTATGGTCTAGACAGTTGTGTAGCGCGTACACGACTACGATGGCGGCGGGGACGCGCCGACCGAGCGGGAGCTGAATGGACATCGAGGCCGGCACAGGGGCCGAGGCCGGCGCGCCGTCGCCGCAGCCGCAGGTGCCGCCAGGGCCGGGGGATGGCCTGCCGCCGGGTGTCGACCTGCTGTGGGGCCGGCGCGAGCGGGGCCGGCGCGGGCCGCGCCCCGGGCTGAGTCTGGCCCGCATCGTCACCGCCGCGGTGGAGATCGCCGACGAGGAGGGGCTGGGCCCGCTGTCGATGAGCCGGCTCGCCCAGCGGCTCGGCTTCACCGCGATGTCGCTCTACCGGTACATGACCGGCAAGGACGAGCTGCTCATGCTCATGCTCGACGCCGTCATGGCCAGCCCGCCGCCGGGCCCCGCGCCGGGGGAGGGCTGGCGTGCGGTGCTCGAGCGCTGGGCGGGGGAGTGCCGCTCGCTCTACCAGCGCCACCCGTGGGCGCTCGACGCCCCGATCAGCGGCCCGCCGCTGGGCCCCAACCAGTTGCGCTGGCTCGACGCCGGGCTGGCGGCCCTCGCCGGGACACGGGCCACCCCCGAGGAGAAGCTGAGCGTGATGCTTCTCCTCGACGGGTACGTGCGCGCCGAGACGCGGCTGTGGGTGCAGCTGCGCCGCGCCTGCCGCCCCGGCGCGGCTCCCGCCTCGGCAACCTCCGCGGCCTCCGCGGAGGCCGCCGCCTCGGCGGCCGGGCCGGCAGGCAATGCCGTGCCCGCCGAGGCCGTGCCCGCGGACGCCGAGCCGCCGCCGTCCTGGGGGTCGCTACTGCGCCAGCTGATCGACCGCGAGCGCTACCCGGCGCTCATGGAGATCGTCGCGACCGGGTCCCTCGACAGCCCGCCGGGCTACGGCGACACCGACTACGAGTTCGGGCTGGCGCGCATCCTCGACGGCATCGAGGTCTTCCTGCATCGGCCCGCCCGCTGACCGTGCCCGGAGACCCGTCGGAGAAGTGCGGGACGCCTCGTGCCGGGTCAGCGGACGATGCGGCGTAACGCGACCCGGGCCAGGGGGGCGTAGGCGTGGGGCAGCGGGCCCGGTCCGGTGATCCGCAGCCAGGTGGACGTGCCGCCGTCGAGGCAGGCGTCCACGCCGTGGTCGAGGTCCAGCCGCAGCGGGCCGATCCCGACCCGCCAGCTCCAGGTGCGCTCGAACTCGTCCACGGCGGTGACAAGGAACCGCGCCGCCGGTCCGGCGAGTGGATGCACCTGCCCGCGCAGCCCGGGAACGATCCGCTGCCACCTGCCCGCGTCCGCCCCAGGGGGCTCCTCGCCGCAGGGCCGCCAGCCGTAATGATCCTGATCGCGGCTGTGCCCTTGGAAGGTGCCGTGGCCCTGCCCGGCATACGCTCCGGCCGCGGCACCCGCCGGGCCCGCCAAGCCCGCGGTGCCCGCGGGGGCGCGCCCCGCGCTCTCGATCTCGACCGCCCGGATCTGCGGCGCCCAGCCCGGCCAGGCCGCCGGGACGGCGTACCGCTCCCAGCACAGGTCGGGCGGTGCAGGCCCGGAGGCCTCCAGGAACACCACGCTCACACCCACCCACGGTAGGCCGACCCCGGCGAATCTTCACCCGCACCGCGCTTCCCGACCTGGCCGCCCGACCGGGCGGATCGCTGCGGGTGCGGCAGGTTTCAGGTCGGGGGAGTGAAGGCGATCGCGGTGACGATCAGGCCCCGGCCCACCGCCCAGCGCCCGCTGAAACCGGTCAGCTCCCCGCCGGGCAGCGCAGGCCCCGCCACCAGCAGACGCGCCTGGAACACCCCCCGCGCATCCATCCCAGGTGCCCCCGCGATGGGCGCTCCCTCGACAGACGGCCCGTCCCCACCACTCGCACCGGGCCGGCTCCAGCTGGGACTGACCCCACTGAGGCTGCTCCCACCGGGACCGCTGCCGGCCCCGCCCCCGCCGTCGGCCCCGGCGTCGACGGTGATCGTCAGCTCGGCGTCGTCGAAGCCCAGCCAGCGTTGGGCCAGTGGGAACCAGGCCTTGTACACCGACTCCTTGGCGCTGAACAGCAGTCGGTCCCAGCAGACAGCCGGGTGCTCCCGGCCCAGCGCGGTGAGCATGTCCCGCTCCGCGGGCAGCGAGATCTCGCGGAGCACGCCGCCGGGCGTCGGCTCGTTCGGCTCGGCGTCGATGCCGACGCTCACCGCCGAACCTGCCGCGCCGCGGGCGACGACGGCCGCCCGGTAACCGGCGGTGTGGGTGATGCTGCCGACCACCCCGGTCGGCCACAGCGGCTCACGGCGCTCCCCGGGGAGGATGGGCACCGCGGGCACGCCGAGGGCCTCCAGCGCCCGGTGGGCGCAGATCCGTCCGGTGGTGAACTCGCGGCGGCGCTTGTCGACCGCGCGGGTGAGGGTCGCGGCCTCCTCGGGGAACAGCTGGGCGTCCGTGGCGCCGCCGAAGTCGTCGTCGAACTTCTCCACCGCGGCGAGCGCCGGCCCGGTCCCGGGGCCCGCGGCGGGGGACCAGGCTGTGCCGGGCGCCGGCAGCACCGCGGCCAGCAGGACCGCGCCGCCGGCGAGCCGGGGCGGACCCGGCACCGTCACCGGCGCGGTGACTCCAATCGGCTCGGTCGACTCGACAGGTCCTGTGGCCGCTGCCGGCGTCCCGGCCGCCGCGCCCCAGCTGTCGGTCATCGGGCTGCCTCTCTTTCGCGCAGACCGAGCTCGCCGCCCGGACCGGAGTCGTCGGCCGGACCGAGTCCGCCGGCCTCGCCCAGGCCGAGCTCGGCGTCGCCCAGCGGGGCGAAGAACCGGTCGACGTCCTCGGCCGTGACGTCGTCGAGCCGGTCCGGGGACCAGCGGGGGGAGCGGTCCTTGTCGACGACGGCCGCGCGGATGCCCTCCACGAGGTCGTGGGTGCTCAGCAGCACGCAGGCGATCCGGTACTCCTGGTCCAGGCAGGCTCCCAGCCCGGGCAGCGCCCGCGCCGAACGCAGCGCGCGCAGGGTCACCTTCAGCGAGGTCGGTGACTTCGCGGCGATCTCCTCCGCGGCGGCGCGGGCCGCCGGGGCGGGGCTGGCCGTCAGCGCGGCAAGAATCTCCTCGACGCTGCCGTGCCGGTAGCACGGGTCGATCCAGGCCCGGTCAGCCGCCAGAGAGGACGGGCCGGTCGCCGCGGCGACCGTCGCGTACCGGCGGGCCAGTGGGCCCGCGCCGCCCGCGCCGAGGCCGGCCCCGGCGGCCTCGCGCAGCGCGGCGACGAACGCCGGCAGCGCGTCGCTGGGCAGGTGGTGGTCGGCCAGCCCGCAGGCGATGGCGTCGGCGGCGCCGATCCGGGCGCCGGTGAGGGCCAGATGCGTCCCGATCTCCCCGGGTATCCGCGCGAGTAGGTGTGTGCCGCCGACGTCGGGGACGAAGCCGATCCCGACCTCGGGCATCGACAGCACCGAGCGCTCGGTGACGATCCGGGTGGCGCCGTGCGCCGAGATCCCGATCCCGCCGCCCATGACGAGCCCGTCCATCAGCGCCACATACGGCTTCGGGTAGGTGCTGATCAGCGCGTTGAGCCGGTACTCGGCGGCCCAGAACGCCTTCGGTGCCGGGTCGCCGCGCCGCGCGCAGTCATGGAAGAAGCGGATGTCGCCGCCCGCGCACAGGCCGCGCCCGCCCGCCCCGTCGACGAGCACCGCGGCGATCCCGTCGTCGGCCGCCCAGGTCCGCAGCGCCGCGTCGATGGCCTGCACCATGCCCGTGGTCAGCGCGTTGATCGCCTTCGGCCGGTTCAGCGTGATCCGGCCGAGGGCACCCTCGCGGCGCACGAGCACCGCCGGCTCGGCCGGCACCGCCGGCTCGGCGAGCGCTGCGGCCGCGGTACGCGCGGCCGGCACGGTGGGCCCGTCGAGCACGGCGGGGTCGGTGGGTTCGGGCGGCATGCGAGGTGACTCCTCCCTGGACCTGTGGCCGACCACACGGCGGCGGGCAGCCGGCACCGGCGGGCGGCCGGCGAGCGGTGGACAGTGTGAGCGGGTGGACAGTGCCCGTCCCATCTTCGACGCCGCCGCCCGCACCCGGGACCGGTGGGCGCCCCGTGTGGCCCTTCCGACACACCCCGCCTCGCCCGACCCCCGGCTTCGGCCGTGGCACGCCCCACCGGCCGAAGCCGGGTGAGCAGCGGCACAGCCCCGCGCCCGCCGCCGCCGGCCCGCTCCGGCGGCCGGTGGGAGAAGCTGGGGCCATGGACGCCTCCGACCTGGTCACCCGGGACCGCGCGGTCGTCTGGCATCCGTACGCCTCCGTGCGCGACCAGGCGCCGCTGTTCGCCGTCGCCTCCGCCGCCGGGGTGCGCCTGACCCTCACCGACGGCCGCGAGCTGCTCGACGGGATGTCGTCGTGGTGGGCGGCGATCCACGGATACCGCCATCCCGTCCTGGACCAGGCCGCCCGCGACCAGCTGGACCGGATGTCGCACGTCATGTTCGGCGGGCTCACCCACGAGCCCGCCGTCGCGCTGGCCGAGCTGCTTGTCCGGGTCACCCCACCCGGCCTGGAGCGGGTGTTCTTCTGCGACTCCGGCTCCGTCGCCGTCGAGGTCGCGATCAAGATGGCGCTGCAGTACCAGGCCGGACGCGGCCGGCCCGGGCGGACGAGGCTGCTCACGATCCGCCGCGGCTACCACGGTGACACCTCCGGCGCGATGTCGGTCTGCGATCCCGACACCGGCATGCACCACCTGTTCACCGGCCTGCTGGCCCGGCATCTGTTCGCCCCCGCCCCGGCTCCCGGCTTCGACGAGCCGGTCACCGATGACGACCTCGCCGACGTCGAACGCCTGCTCGCCGCCCACGAGGGGGAGATCGCCGCGGTCGTTCTCGAGCCGGTCGTGCAGGGCGCCGGCGCGATGCGCTTCTACGCCCCCGGCTGGCTGGCCCGGGTCCGCGAGCTGTGCGACCGGCACCGGGTGCTGCTCGTCGCCGACGAGATCGCGACCGGCTTCGGGCGCACCGGGGAGCTGTTCGGCTGCGATCACGCCGGGATCACCCCGGACATCATGTGCGTCGGCAAGGCGATGACCGGCGGCTACCTGACGATGGGCGCCACCCTGTGCACCGCCGAGGTGGCCGACGGCGTCTGCGCGTCGGAGGCGGGCGCGTTCATGCACGGCCCCACGTTCATGGCCAACCCGCTGGCCGCGGCGGTCTCGCGGGCGAGCGTCGAGCTGCTGCTCGCCTCCCCGTGGCGGGAGCGGGTCCGCGCCGTGCACGACGCGCTGGCGGCCGGGCTCGCGCCCGCCGCCGACCTGCCGGGCGTCGCGGACGTCCGCACTCTCGGCGCCATCGGCGTGATCGAGACCCACCGTCCGGTCGACATGGCCGTCATCCAGCCGCTGCTCGTCGAGCTGGGGGTGTGGGTGCGCCCGTTCGGACGGCTCGTCTACGCGATGCCGCCGTTCGTGATGGAGCCGGCGGACGTCGCCACCCTGACCGCCGCCATGGTCGACGCCGTCGCCGCCACCACCGGCTGACCGGCTGACCGGCTGACCGGCCGGCCGGTGGCCGCGGGGCCGTCGGGCCGGCGCGGCGGCCGTCCGGCGCCCTGGCGACCCACCCCATCAGGTGGGTCGCCTGTGGTCTTCCCGTGCCGTGCGGACGGCCGTTCCGGCGCCTGCGACCCGGCCGTCCGAACCGGTGCGCCGCCTGATGATGCAGGTCAGAAGCGCGAAGGTAGGGGGAGCACACCCCCGGGGGGTGCGTCGACCGCTGGTGCGGATGCCGGTACTGCATGTCCGACATCCACGAACTAGTTGCGGATGCCCGAAGAGCCTTCATACCCTTCGTTCACGGGGCTTCACTGTGTGTAGCAGCTGGCGGCTGTGGTCGCCGGCGGCGCCGGTCCCACCGAGGGCGGTCCCGCCCCCGGCCGGCGCCGGGCACGGGTCGCCCCGGTTCGTGAACGGATGCCCCGACAGACCTGGATACCGCGAGGTGGGCGCCGCGTGCGTCACCAGCACCGGCGGTGAACGAGAAGGGCCACGTGCGGATGCCGTTACGACAGGCGCCATGGCGACCCGGGCGCGGGCACGTCCCCCCCGGGCTCGGGGCGGTGGTGCGCGCGGTCCGCCGGGCGGCGGCCCGCCGCCCGGCCGGGCTCGTCGCGGTGATCGGGACGTCTCCGGACGGGACCCGACGCCCCGCCGAGCTTCCCGCCACCCACCCGGCTCCAGCCCCGATCCCGACGCGTCCCGCTCCGGCCCGGGTCGCGCCCGCGCGGGCCGAGCCGCTGCCGATGCCCGCCTTCGGGCGGGTGGCCCCGACCACGACCACGACCGGGCCGCGCGGATGGGCGGCCCGCCAGGGCCTGGTCCACCCCTTCCCCGCCCTACCCAGCCTCCCCGCGGGCCCGCCCACAGCCATCGCCTCCGCCGCGGTGCCCCGCGACACCCCGTTCCCGGAGATGACGGGCGTCCCCCGCGCCGATCCGGGTCACGGCACCTCCGCGGGCCATGGTGCCTCGCTGTTCCTACGGGACGCCACCTGCCCGGCCTCCGCCCTGCCCGGACCTGACAACACCCCCGGCCGTACCCCCGGCCGTGGCGGCGCCGGGCGCCGCTCCCGCAACGAGCCACGCCCGCGCGCCCGCCCCCGGTTCCTGCCCCGCCTGCCCATGCCACCGCCACCGCGCGGGAGCCTGCGCCCGCCGCGGTGGCGGCGGCCCGGCGGCGCCGCGGGCCTGCCGCGGCCGCCCGCCGAGCTGATCGGCATCCTCGCGGTCGAGGCGCTGTTCCTGTTCGCCGCCGTCGTCCTCGTCGCGAACGCCGCCGCCGACCGCTCCCCGCCACGGCCCGCCGAGCTCGCGACCTTCGCCGCCTTCACCGCGCTGGCCGTCGTCACCGGGGTGCTGCTCACCAGCCCCGTCGCGGCCGGCGCCGGGCAACGTGCCGAAGGCGCCACCGCCGCCCCCCAGGACAGCGGCCCTCCCATGACCTCCACCTGGACGCTGCCGGTCGCGCTGCTGCTGCCCCCGCTGTACGCGCTGCTCGCGCACGTCCCGCTCTGGCTGGCGACCGGGGGAGCGGGGCGGCTCGGCCGGCCGGCGGGCCGGGGCGGCTCCCCGCCGCCGGCGCGCATCCGGCTGCACGACACCGCCGCGCTCGGTCTCGCCGGCGCCGCCGCGGCCGCCGTCCACCACCTGATCGCACCCACGACGGACCCGCGGTCCGCGGAGCGGCTCGCCGGCTCGTCGCACACCTTCGCCGCGCTGATCGCGGCGGTCGGCGTCTACGTGCTCGTCGACCGGCTGCTGCGTCCCGGTCACTGGTCCGGCGGGCGGGAGCAGGCGGTCGCGGTCGCGGTGGAGACCGGCGCCGCGCTGATCCTCGCCGTCCTGTGGGCGGCCAGCCCGCTGCTGCTCGTCGTCGCCGCCCCGCTCGTCCTGCTGCTGCGCCGCGGGCTGGCCCACGCCGAGCTGCTCACCGCGGCCCGCACCGACCCCAAGACCCGGCTGGCGACCATGGCCTACTGGCGGCAGGTCGCCCAGCGCGAGACCGCCCGGACCCGCCGGCTGGGACGTCCACTGTCGGTGCTGCTCGTGGACGTCGACCACTTCAAACAGGTCAACGACCGGCACGGGCATCTCAACGGTGACGCGGTGCTGCTCGCCGTCGCCGACGCGCTGCGCCTGGCCACCCGGCCGCAGGACCTCGTCGGCCGGTTCGGTGGGGAGGAGTTCGTCGTGCTGCTCGCCGAGGTCGACCTCGACGCGGCGGCGGCCGTCGCCGAACGCGTCCGCCACCAGGTCGCGGGGGCCAGCACCCGCCTCGGTCGCGCCGAGGTGACCGTCACGGTGTCGGTCGGCGTCGCCTGCACCAGCCCCGCCCGCCCCGACCCGCTCACCCACCAGGCAAGCCCGGCCGGCCCGGCGGACGGGACCGACGCGGCCCGTCGCGGCGCGCCCGGCACCGCCGCGGAACCGGCGTTCCCCGGCTCACGCGCCGCGGCGCCGGCCACCGACGACCTCGCCATCCTGACCGACCTGCTCGAGCGCGCCGACGCGGCGCTCTACCAGGCGAAACGCGAAGGCCGCAACCGCGTGCGCACCGCCGGAACGGCCACAGCGGGCGGCGCGCCACCGCGCCCCGCCCGCTGAACTCCCCACACTTCCGAACAGCTTCCGAACTCCCGCGGCTACCTGCTCACCCGTCTACCTGCTCAGCCGCCGGCCGCGCGCACCGTGTTGCGCAGCAGCAGCATCGTCGTCACCGGCCCCACCCCGCCGGGAACCGGGGTCAGCGCGCCCGCGACCGGGGCCACCGCGTCGGCGTCGACGTCACCGACCAGGCCGGCGTCCGTCCAGTTCGTGCCGACGTCGATGACGACCGCCCCGGGCCGGACATGCCCGGCACCGACCATCTTCGGCCGGCCGACCGCGGCCACGACGATGTCGGCGTCGTGCGCCACCGTCGCCAGGTCCTTCGTCCGCGAATGGCACACCGTCACCGTCGCGTCCTCGGCGAGCAGCAGCAGCGCCGCCGGCTTGCCCACCACCGAGCTGCGGCCGATCACACACGCCCGGGCGCCGGCCAGCGGCACCGCGGCCCGGTTGAGGATCTCCAGCACGGCCGCCGCGGTCGCCGGCGCGAACGCGGGCAGGCCGAGGGCGAGCCGGCCCAGGCTCAGCGGGTTCATGCCGTCGACGTCCTTGCCCACGGGGATGCGGGCACCCACGTCGGCGGCGGTCAGCCCGTCCGGCAGCGGCGTCTGCACGATCATCCCGTGCACCGCCGGGTCGGCGGCGAGCCGGTCCACGGTGGCGGTCAGCTCGTCCGGGTCCCCGGTCAGCTCGTGGACGGCGCAGCCCACCCCGACCTTGGCGGCGCCGCGCTCGATCACCCGCACGTACGACCGGGCAGCCTCGTCCGCCGTCGGCAGCACGACCGCCAGGGTCGGAGTGACCCCGGTGGCGGCGAGCCGTTCGACGTCGTCGACGACCGAGCGTCCTATGTCAGCGGCCATCGACCGCCCATCCAGCAATCTCATGACCCGATCCGATCTCCCACGGCGCGCACGACGACGTCCGCGCCGGTCACTGACGACAGGTACTTGTCCAGCTCGGCGGCGGTCGCGTCGCGGGTGGCGGCGTCGCTCATCGACGCCAGGTTCACCCGCACGTTGATCGCCGCCGAGTCGAGGGCCGCCCGCGCGCTGGCGGCGGCGACGGCCACGTCCGACAGGACGTTGACGTTCGCGCCGTCGAGGATGCGCTGGCACAGCCCGACCACCTCGGCGGCCGCCGCCGCGGTGCGCAGCGGCACGTCGGCCGCCCCGACCAGCGCCCGCTGGATCGCGGCGCTGCGTGCCGCCTTCTCCTCGGCGGTCTCCTTGGGCAGCCGGTAGGCGTCGGTGACGGCGGTGAACGCCACCGCGTCCGCGTCGGCCAGCGCCAGCGCCTCGCCGCGCAGCCGGTCCGCCTCGGCGCGGGCGGCGAGCATCACCGGTTCGTGCTCGGCGTACCGCGGCTTGCCGATGGTCAGGTTGGTGACCATGCTCACCAGGGCCGCGCCCAGCGCCACCTGCACCGCCGCCGCGGCGCCACCGCCGGGCGCGGGAGCCGCCGAGGCGAGCGCCTCGAGGAACCCGTCGAGCGTCTCGTCCGCCATCGCTTTCGACTCCCGCCTCGATCCGTTGTCCGGATCCGTGCCCGTCCGGACCTGTGCCGGCCAGCTCGCCACGCCGGAACCCCTGTGTGCCGTCACGCTCCCGCGTGGACGGCCGGCCGTGGCCGGGGACCACGGCCACGCCGCGGCGTCACCCGTCCCCACCCGACCCGGGACCGTCCGCATCCGTGCCGCGGATGCGGCGGAGCGGGGACGGCTGGGCGCGGGGCTGGTCGGAGTGCACCGTAGCAAGTGGATCGGCGCCCTGGACGGGGCAGGCCCGGCGCGCGCCCGTCCCGGACGGGATTGTGAGGTTTACCCCTCCGCCGACGGCGACCGGTCCACCGACGCTCACCCTGGCAGCGACCCCATGATCAGGTCGAGGCCGTCGTCGAACTGCGCGGCCGTGTCGGCCCGCAGGAACGGCACCGCCGCCGCCAGGTCGGGCAGCTGGTGCGCCGGCGGGTTGAACGTCGCCGTCGGCGCGCTGGGACGCCGGTCCTGCGCGACCGCGGCGGCCAGCGTGCGCGCCTCGGACAACACATGGCCCAGGCTGTAGAACAGCAGCGTCTGGTAAGCGGACGTCGCCTGCTCGGGGCTCAGGCCCATCCCGCGCAGCAGGCCGAGCGCGTGGTTGGCCCGCTCCCAGTACGCCCGCCCGCCCGGCGGGCGGCGCAGGATCACCCCCGCCATCGTCGGGTGGCGCAGCAGCGACCGCCGTAGCTGGTGCAGGCTCGCCCGCAGGTCGGCCCGCGCGTCCCCGGTCGACGGCAGCGGCTCGTCGCCGGCGATCAGGATGTCGGCGAGGACGTCCAGCAGCTCGTTCTTGGTGTGGAAGTGGCGGTAGACGGCGGTCGGGTCGACCTCGAGGCGGGCACCGAGGGCACGCATGCTGAAGGCGTCGGCCCCGCCGATGCGCACGATCTCCATCGCCGCGTCGAGCAGCACCTCCCTCGACAGGGTGCCCCGAGGCGTGCGCTGCGGGGGAGCCGATGCGCCCGACCGGGGCGCGTCCTCATCCTCGTCCGGTGCCGTCACGACACCTGATCGTAGTGGAACCCACAGTGTGGTCAACGCTGTTGACGCGCCCGCCCGTCAAGGATGATCTTGATGGCCGCGTCATCCCCGCTCACTGCCGCGCCGGGTGCCCGCCCGCGTGACGGGCGGCGTACACCACGGCCACCGCGGCGAGTACCGCGGACCCGCCGAGCACGGACGTCCCGGGCAGGCTGAAGGCCAGCAGCAGGCAGCCGAGCAGTCCGACGACCGGAACGGCGCGCACCGGACGGCCTTCGGTGGGGAGAGGGTCCACGCCGCGGCGTTGGCGACCGCGTAGTACAGCAGCACCCCGAACGAGGAGAACCCGATCGCGCCGCGCAGGTCCGTGGTGAGCACGAGCGCGGTGACGGCGGCCCCGACCCGCACCACCGGAGCCAGACCCGGCACGCCGGCGGCACGCGCGGCGTCGGTGAACGGCGCGGCCGACGCCCCGAGCGCGGCCACCGGTAGCACCAGCAGCAGCGCGACGGCGACCGCGGCGTAGACGACCAGCGTGATGCCCAGCGCGGTCGGGATCGCCCGGCGGATGGTGCGCCGCGGGTTACGGACCTCCTCGCCGAGCGTCGCGATGCGCGCATAGCCGGCGAAGGCGAAGAACAGCAGGCCGGCGGCCTGCGGGAGACCGGGCCACAGGCTGGCGGCCCGGCTCCGCGGCGCCACTGGTGACGCAGGCGACCACGACGAGCACGGTCAGGACGACGACGATCAGACGGGTCAGCCAGGCCGCGCGCCGCATCCCGGAGTAGTTGACCGCGGTGAGGGTGGCCGTGGCGGTGGCCGCCACCGGTTCGCCCCACGTCCCACCAGACCCTCAAGATAGTCAACAGTGTTGACGTGCGAGCCCTGCGCAGACGATCAAGAAGACAACCAAATGCACAATTGATCAAAAGCCTTTCTCCTCAACAGAAAACCTTCGGTTGAGAGGAGTTTTCGATCATGAAACGGGCTTCGGGTGTCGCCATGATCATCTTTGCCGTGTCCCTCTGGGGCCGCCTCGCGCTGGACGAAGGTCGCCGCGGACCTTCGCCCATGGCCATGGGCGGGCCTCCCGGTCGGACGCGGGCCTACTTAACATAATGTGCATTATCGGCGCGGTTTCGGGAGGGGTGTTCGGCCCCGTTCGACCTCTATGTGCCGCCGGGGCCCCGCCTGCTGGGCGGTGTTTGGTCAGGTGCCGATGTAGGTGGCGAGGTGTTCGCCGGTGAGGGTGGAGCGGGCGGCGACGAGGTCGGTGGGTGTGCCTTCGAAGACGATCCGGCCGCCGTCGTGGCCGGCGCCGGGGCCGAGGTCGATGATCCAGTCGGCGTGGGCCATGACGGCCTGGTGGTGTTCGATGACGATGACGGACTTGCCGGAGTCGACGAGCCGGTCGAGCAGGCCGAGGAGTTGTTCGACGTCGGCGAGGTGCAGGCCGGTGGTGGGTTCGTCGAGGATGTAGGTGCCGCCCCTGTCGGCCATGTGGGTGGCGAGTTTGAGTCGTTGCCGTTCGCCGCCGGAGAGGGTGGTGAGCGGCTGGCCGATGGTGAGGTAGCCGAGTCCGACGTCGGCGAGCCGGTTGAGGATGGCGTGTGCGGCGGGTGTGCGTGCCTCGCCGGTGCCGAAGAACTCCTGGGCGTCGGTGACGGACATGGCGAGGACTTCGCTGATGTCGCGGCCGCCGAGGTGGTGGTTGAGCACGGAGGCTTCGAACCGTTTGCCGTCGCATTCTTCGCAGGTGCTGGCGACGCCGGCCATCATCGCCAGGTCGGTGTAGATGACGCCGGCGCCGTTGCAGGCGGGGCAGGCGCCTTCGGAGTTGGCGCTGAACAGTGCGGGCTTGACACCGTTGGCTTTCGCGAATGCCTTGCGGATCGGGTCGAGCAGTCCGGTGTAGGTGGCGGGGTTGCTGCGTCGTGAGCCGCGGATGGCGGTCTGGTCGATCGAGACGACGTCCGCGCCGGCGGGGATCGATCCGTGGATGAGGGAGCTTTTGCCGGAGCCGGCGACGCCGGTGACGACGACGAGTACGCCGAGGGGGATGTCGACGTTGACGTCGTGCAGGTTGTGGGTGGTCGCGCCGCGGATCGGGAGCTGGCCGGTGGGGGTGCGCACGGTCGGTTTGAGGGTGGCGCGGTCGTCGAGGTGGCGACCGGTGAGGGTGCCGCTGGTTCGTAGCCCGGCGAGGGTGCCTTCGTAGCAGACGGTGCCGCCGGCGGTGCCGGCGCCGGGTCCGAGGTCGACGACGTGGTCGGCGATGGCGATTGTTTCCGGCTTGTGTTCGACGACGAGCACGGTGTTGCCCTTGTCCCGCAGTCGCAGCAGCAGGTTGTTCATGCGCTGGATGTCGTGGGGGTGCAGGCCGACGGTGGGTTCGTCGAAGACGTAGGTGGTGTCGGTGAGTGAGGAGCCGAGGTGGCGGATCATTTTGACGCGCTGCGCCTCGCCGCCGGAGAGGGTGCCGGAGGGCCGGTCGAGGGAGAGGTAGCCCAGGCCGATCTCGACGAAGGAGTCGAGGGTGTGGTGCAGCGCGGTGAGCAGGGGTGCGACGGATGGTTCGTCGAGGTCGCGGACCCAGTGGGCGAGGTCGCTGATCTGCATGGCGCAGGCGTCGGCGATGTTGGTGCCGGCGATGCGGGAGGAGCGGGCGGCTTCGCTGAGCCGGGTGCCGTCGCAGTCGGGGCAGGTGGTGAAGGTGACGGCCCGGTCGACGAAGGCGCGGATGTGTGGCTGCATCGCTTCGCGGTCTTTGGACAGGATCGATTTCTGGATTTTCGGGATGAGGCCTTCGTAGGTGAGGTTGACGTTGTCGACCTTGATTTTTGTGGGTTCTTTGTAGAGCAGGTCGTGGAGTTCGGTCTTGGTGTATCGGCGGATGGGTTTGTCGGGGTCGAGGAAGCCGGAGCCGCCGAAGATGCGGCCGTACCAGCCGTCGGCGCTGTAGCCGGGGATGGTGAGGGCGCCTTCGTTGAGGGATTTGCTGTCGTCGTAGAGGGCGGTGAGGTCGAAGCCGGAGACGGCGCCGCGGCCTTCGCAGCGGGGGCACATGCCGCCGGTGCGGGTGAAGGTCTTTCGTTCGGTTTTGCTGGTTCCGCGTTCGGTGGTGATCGCGCCGCTTGCCCGGACGGTGGGGACGTTGAAGGAGAAGGCGTTGGGTGAGCCGATGTGTGGACGTCCCAGCCGGCTGAACAGGATGCGCAGCATGGCGTTGGCGTCGGTGGCGGTGCCGACGGTGGAGCGGGGGTCGGCGCCGAGCCGCTGCTGGTCGACGATGATCGCGGTGGTGAGTCCGTCGAGGACGTCGACTTCGGGTCGTGCAAGGGTGGGCATGAAGCCTTGGACGAAGGCGCTGTAGGTTTCGTTGATCAGTCGCTGGGATTCCGCGGCGATGGTGCCGAAGACCAGGGAGCTTTTGCCTGAGCCGGAGACGCCGGTGAACACGGTGAGTCGGCGTTTGGGGAGTTCGACGCTGAGGTCTTTGAGGTTGTTCACGCGGGCGCCGTGGACGCGGATGAGGTCGTGGCTGTCGGCGAGGTGGGGCGCGGGCGGCTGCGGGTCCGTCCTCGTGGCGTTGCTCATGGTGTCTCCATCGTGCTGGCCAGCCGGTGGCGACCACCAGGTCGCCACCGGTGTCGGGCGCGGGGGTTGCCGCGTGGCGGCTGTCCGGGTGTCGGGTCCTGGCCGGGTTCGCCGGCTGGTTCAGCGGTGTTCGTTGATCCGGACGAGGTTGCCGGCGGGGTCGCGGAAGGCGCAGTCGCGGACGCCGTAGGGCTGTTCGGTGGGTTCCTGGACGACTTCGGCGCCGCTGGCCTGGACCTTGGTGAAGGTGTCGTCGAGGTCGGCGGTGGCGAGGATGACGTGGGCGTAGTTGCCCTTGGCCATCATCTCGGTGATGGTGCGGTGCTCGTCGTCGGTGATGCCGGGGTAGGCGGCGGGTGGTTCGAGGACGATGCAGGTGTCGGGCTGGTTGGGGGGTCCGACGGTGATCCAGCGCATGCCGTTGTAGCCGACGTCGTTGCGGACTTCGAAGCCGAGGGTGTCGCGGTAGAAGGCCAGGGAGGCGTCGGGGTCGTCGTGCGGGAGGAAGCTGGTGTGGATGGTGATGTCCATGGCGGTCACGCTAGGTGCGGCTGGGTGAGCGCGCTTCTCGATTCCTGACCGGTCTGGTGATCTGTTTGGCGATGCAGGAGGGCATGCCGGCGGTGGCCGCGGCGGCGTGGCGGCGGTAGGCGCTGGGGGGCATGCCGACGAGTTCGGTGAAGCGGCTGCTGAAGGTGCCCAGGGAGGAGCAGCCGACGGCGAAGCAGACTTCGGTGACGGTGAGGTCGCCGCGGCGTAGTAGGGCCATCGCGCGTTCGATGCGCCGGGTCATCAGGTAGGCGTAGGGCGATTCGCCGTAGGCGAGGCGGAACTCGCGGCTGAGGTGTCCGGCGGACATGTGTGCGCCGCGGGCGAGCGCCTCGACGTCGAGGGGTTGGGCGTACTCGCGGTCGATGCGGTCGCGGACGCGGCGGAGGCGGGCGAGGTCTCGGAGGCGCTGTGTCGCGGCGGGACTGCTGCTCACCTGCGGGATGGTGCCATGTCGGGGTGGGGGTGCCGGTGCCAGGCCCGGTGTGGTTCGTGGTTCGTGTGGGGTTGCGGGCTGCCGGGGTGGTGTCCGGCAGCCGGTGCGGGATGGGGTGTGGCCGGCCTGGTCGGGTTGGTCAGCTGGCGTGGTGTTTCAGCTGGCGTCGGTGTTGTCGAGGTCGAGGGCGAGGCTGTTCATGCAGTACCGCTGGCCGGTGGGGGCGGGGCCGTCGTCGAAGACGTGGCCGAGGTGGGAGTCGCAGCGGGCGCAGCGGACCTCGGTGCGGGTCATGCCGTGGCTGCGGTCGGTGATGAGGGTGACGGCGTCGGCGGTGACGGGCTGGTAGAAGCTGGGCCATCCGGAGCCGGAGTCGTATTTGGTGTCGGAGGTGAACAGGGGGGCGCCGCAGGCGCCGCAGCGGTAGGTGCCGCTGGTCTTGTCGTAGGTGTAGGCGCCACTGAAGGGGGCTTCGGTGGCGGCCTGGCGCAGGATGGCGTAGCGCTGGGGGTCGAGGAGCTGGCGCCATTCGGTGTCGCTGCGGACGACCTTCTCGTCGGTGTCGGTGTTCGGCTGGTCGGTCATGGGATGTCCTTCCTGGCGTGGGGTGGTGCGGGGTGGCCGGCGGGTGGGTGGGTGTGCCGGTTTTGGCTGGCTGGCGGGTGTGGTGTTGTGCGCGGGTCGGGTGTTCCTGTCTGTGTGCTGTGTGGTGGTCCCGTGGTGGTCAACGCGGCGGGCGGCCGGTTTGTTCTGTCATGCGACTGGTGCCGCGGTGCCAGTTCGGGTGTTTGTGGGGTGGTGGCGGGTGAGGGTGGTGGCGGCGAGGGCGACTCCCCCCGTGGCGGCGGCGGCCATGGCGGTGCCGGCGGCGGGTGGGAGCTGGCGGCGGGTGGTGGCGTGGGTGAAGACCGCGGCGTCGGCGGCGTCGGCGAGCAGGCCGGCGAACAGCCATCCGCGGGTGGGTGCGCCGGTGAGCTGGGCGTGGAGGAGTCCGGCGCCCAGGGCGAGGTCGCGGATGCCGGCGAGGCGGGCGAGCCAGGCGATCTTCTCGGCGGTGACGCGGTCGACGCCGGTGGCGCGGATGATTCGGACGGGTCTGGTCAGGGCGGTGAGCCCGACGGTGGTGCGGGTGAGGCCGTTCAGCAGGATCGGAGCCCGGTTCGTCACGCGCCGTGTATCCTTTGCAGTCGGTGGAGCACACAGTGTGATTGCGATCTCGTTACCTGGCCTTCCGGGGTGGGAACGACTTCGCTTGTCCGTACGTTGGACTCGGTTGAGGTCCACACGCCACGACGCTCTGAGGAGTCATATGGGCGAGCGCATTCTGCGGGGCAGCCGTCTCGGTGCAGTGTCCTACGAGACTGACCGCAGCACGGAGCTTGCCCCGCGGCAGACAGCGTCGTACGACTGCCCGAACGGTCACCAGTTCACCATGCCCTTCGCGGCCGAGGCCGAGGTGCCTTCGGCGTGGGAGTGTCGCGTGTGTGGGGCGGCGTCGGTGATCGTGGACGGTGAGCGGCCGGAGCCGAAGAAGAGCAAGCCGCCGCGTACGCACTGGGACATGTTGATGGAGCGTCGGACGACCGACGATCTGGAGGAGGTGCTGGCCGAGAGGCTGGCGGTGCTGCGGGGCACGGGTGCGGACAGGCGGTCCGCCTGAGGGTGTGAACGGTCCCGGGTCTGCCGGTTCGCG
>NZ_CASGGV010000291.1:0-63069 GCF_949319125.1 Frankia sp. Hr75.2
TTGTAGGTCAGCAGGTCGTTCAGGACGAAGCGTGGGTTGAAGTAGTGCAGCGCCACCCGGTCCGGCCCGCCGCCAATGAGGTCGCCCAGCGTCCCGGTGAAGTCGAAGGCCGTCGAGGGGTCGGCTCGCCAGCTGGCCAGCGGTGCCGTCCGGCCGCGGGCCACACCGGGAGTGCAGCGGCTGCACGGCAGCTGCACGCTCAGCTCGGCGTCCGCCAACGTGCCCGTCGACTTGATCTCCCGAACCTGCACCTCGACCCGCACAGCCTGGCTGTTCTGGTTGGTGGTGACCGCGATGGCGTACAGCGCATCGACGGTGCCGATGACCCGGCCGCCCCGGTCGCGCTCGCCGGCGGACAGCCGCTCGATCTTGCACCATTCGTAGCGGCTCTTGTGCCAGCCGTCCGGGTTGGTCGACGCCTGGGCCGCGCAGTCGGCGACGGTCGCGGCTGAAGCGGCTGGCACAGGCACCAGCACCAGCAGCGGTGCCGCGATGATCGCGAGCAGCAGGGACAACGACAGGGTGCGCCCACGCATACGAGGGTCCTCTCGGCGGGGTCAGGGGGAGAACGACGCCTCGAAACAGTAGGCAAGGACCCTAAGAGTGCGTCAATTGAATTCAAACGCAGGTAAACGTCGAGATTGACGTCGAAGGCGCAGCTAGGGACGGTCGTGGAGGACAAATCGGGTCAATTGAATGTGATTGGTGTCACTCGGCGAACGCCGACAGCTGGCTGGCTTGAGGTGTGGCCACCAAGGATTCCTTGCTTCGCAGCTGGATCCGGTTGGCTGGCGACGAGCCGGGGCTGGGAGGCTTCATCGCCGCAGAGATCGCTGCTGGTTACCCACCTGACGGCCGCCCAGGTTCTGACTGTTGCAGACCCTCGCAACACTGTCCTACAGTGTTGATATGGCCAAGTACAAAGACATCGCCGATGACCTTCGTCGCCGCATCCAGACCGGCGAGTTTCCAGTTGGTGCCAAGCTCCCCGGCCTCACTGACCTCGAAGCCCACTACGGCGCCGCGCTCAACACGGTGCGAGCGGCTCAGGCACTCCTCCAGGAAGAGGGGCTCCTCCGGATCGCCCAAGGCGAAGGTGCCTTCGTGCTACAGGTGCCAACCACGAACCCCGCCGACCTTCTGGAGACGCTGCGTGCTGCTCATATGGCGCTGGCGCGGGCGATCGAAAGGCTCGAGGCGGTGTAGAAGCTGTGCACCGAGAGAACCAAGCGCGGGCGCACATTCTCCGAATCGCGCACGCGGCTCGCAGTTCAATAGGACTAAACCGTCCTCGACTACAAAAAGTTCTCAAAGTCACGCCCGTACCTCGTGCGTGTCCGCCATCACCGCGCGACCCATATTACTCCGGGCACTTCACCATTTAGGCAACAGTAAAGCTCTAGATCCGCTAACGAGTGAACTTTCGGAATCCTGTGGCCAGGGTAAACAGGCGACCAAAATAGCCAGGAACGCCCGGTTCGGCCATCCATACACCTGACTCCAGATCGCGCGCACGTCGGCAATAGATCAGTTCGCCTCACTAGGATAATGCCATCATGGAGGAACCGCGCTCGAGACGTAAGGGGCTGATCTACCTAATACTCACGGGCATTTACGCCGCAGTGGCTCTGGGTGTCACGCTGTACAACGAGCTAAACATCGTCGCGGTCCTGGGCTCATTGGCTCCAGTCGTGCCGCAGCTATACATGTCATGGACCGAATTTCGCTACAATTCTCCCGCGTCAGCCGATCCCCAACTATTGATTAAGATTTCGGATGATCTCGCCAAGGCAGTTCGCGCCCAGTGGGTTCATGAACTTAACGTACGGCGTCTCGCCGTTGACTCACTATCGGTCAAGTGGGGCCCCGTCGACCACGATCTTGTAGATGACTGGACGGCGATCATCCGGCTCGCCACACGGGGCCTCGGATGGCCAGAACGCGATCCGTCGCACTGGGCGGACGGCCCTGTCAACCTCCACGGAAGCGATAATGATCTTATTGGGATTCTGGAACGTATACCTACCGGACGCTTGCTCATGCTCGGTGAGCCAGGAGCAGGTAAGACCGTACTGCTGGTGCGCTTGGTGCTGGACCTGCTGAACCGGCGCAGAGCAGGAGATCCTGTGCCGATATTGATGCCACTGGCCTCCTGGAACCCCGATGAACAGGGTCTCGAAAGCTGGTTTGAATCCCGGCTGGCCATGGATTATCCCGCTCTGCGGGAGCCTGTGGCGGAGGGATCTCGTCTCACGAAAGGCCGGGCGCTCATAGATTCTGGGATGATCTTTCCGGTTTTGGATGGCCTAGACGAGATTTCTGTGGATGCGCGCGGACTCGCAATCGACTGCATCAACAACGGACTGCAGCCAGGGCAGCGCCTGGTGATCTCGAGCCGCGCGAAATCTTATCGGGAGGTCACTAATCCGCAGACCGGGACCGGAGTGAGACTCACCGGTGTGGCCGGCGTTCTTCTCTGTCCGCTCGACACGAATGCTGTCGCGGAGTTTCTGCGCACTTCGGCCGGTAACCCAGCCCGATGGGATCGAGTTCTAGCTAACCCGCCGCCCCCGGTCAAGGACGCACTCTCCACGCCCCTGATGGCCACACTGGCACGGACGATCTATAATCCGCGCCCCCGGGAAGGCGTGGCGAATTTGCCCGACCCATCCAAACTGTGCGATCCCGATCGTTTTCCAACTAAGGCCGCCGTCGAGCAGTACCTGTTCGACGCCTTTATTTCTGCCGCCTATCGCCGGCATCCGGAGTATACGACTCCATGGTCTGCCGAGCAGGCCGATAAATGGCTATCCTTCCTCGCGAACCACCTTGAAAATCGGCTTAACCATAGATCAGGTCTTGCCTGGTGGGAGATTCACTACGCCACCCCTCGTCCGCTTGTGGGGCTTATTCTCGCTTCCGTCACTGCTTTTATTTGCGGACCTGCGGCAAGTATCGGCACAGACATCGGAATCGGTCTGGGCGCAGGGCTTTCGATAGGCCTTGCGGTCACGCTATCTCTCCAGCGTGTAGCGGGAGTATCGGATAGCCACTCCTATACTCGAGGTATTGCCGGAGGACTTATGGGAGGACTTTTCGGGGCGCTTGCCGCGGGGCTTGCTGGGGGATTCGGCGTGGGTATGGCAGACAGTCCCACGGGCGCACTTGCCACGGGACTCGGCGTCGGGGTCGGGGTCGGAACCATCGCAGGTCTTGCCGATGGCATTGCCGGTGGATTTGCTGGAGGTTTGGCTGGTGGTCTGGTCTCGAACTTTGGGAGCGGCGCTCCGGCGGGGATTGTGAACGGTCTGGGAGTCGCTCTCGCAGTTGGATTGGCAACAGGAATGGCTGCGCAACGCTTTCCTGCTCGAGGGCTACGATGGTCGCCTGCAGGTGTGGCCGGGGGACTCACGGTTGGGCTCGCGGTTGGGCTGGCGGTCGGTCTGACCATCGGAGTCATGGTCGGACTCCTCGTTGGGCTTACTGTCGGAATTCTCGACACCCTCGTCGTGGGCCTGACGGAAGCCTCCGCTGATCTAGAAACTGCGGCGTCGCCGATGACTGTCCTTGTCCGGGACCGACATGCCTCAGTGATGATCGGTTTGGCGACCGGAGCAATGAGCGCTTTTGTCAGTACCATCATGGTAGGGTTCATCGTAGTATTGGAAAACTCCATTCAGCCAAGCTTTATCGCAGTAGTGCGCCACGGACTTGGCGCCGGACTCGCATCCGGATCCATCGTCGGAATTGTGGTTTGTCTTCTCCGAGGCGCATGGGGATCGTACTTCCTAGCCCGCTGCTGGCTGGCATTCCAGGGTCGCTTGCCTTGGCGACTCGCCGGCTTCTTGGCTGATGCCCACGAGAAACGCGGCGTTCTTCGTCAATCGGGAGCCATATACGAGTTCCGCCATCTCAAACTACAGCAAAGTCTCGCTAAGCGGGCAGATCGTGTTCGACACCGAAGAACGGGCCGATCTTCTCCCTCATGAAGCCTTCCAGAGTGGATGAACCCTGACGATGAAATAGATTCCCGTTATTCCGTCATGCCATTTATACTCCGGCGAGATGGAGACTTTAACCAAGAAAAAGTTAATTAATACGTTTCCCCGGTTCCCACACAAACACCACCCCTCCCCGCGGCAGCACCCACCCATCGAAGTCGGCCCGGATGGCCCTCGTCGGCAACCCGGCCGCCGTCTGGTTGATCCGCGCCCGAGTGCTGCTGGCGAAGAACTCCAGCAGCCGCACATCCTTGATGTCAGCGTCGCTGTAATCGAGCTCCACGCTCAGGCCACGGGTCGGCTGCTCAACGTCCAGCTTGATCAGCCGGCCATCCTGCCGCACGATCGCTCGGTAGGTATACGACACCACCACAGGCCGACCCGCGGCGATGACCTCCTTGCCAATGGCCGCGCTGTACGTCTGGCTGTCACGCTTCGCGCTGCGCCGGATGGGTCGGGCCCGCCCGTCGATGGTGAACTGCACCAACTCGAACGCATCCCGCGAGGCGCCATCGAGCCCGCCGACCGGCCGGAAGAACCACGCCGATGTCGCCCCGGCCTCGGCACTCAGCTCCCGGTACTCCTCCCGATCGGATGTGCAGACGAAACGGCGAACTGGGCTGACCGGGACCGTCGTGTACTCCCAGCTCACCGTTGCCACCAAGAGGCCGGCCCCAGCAGCGGCCGCTGCTGGGGAACTCCCGACGGGAGTTCCCGTTCCCTCCGGTAGGGGCGACAGCCGAACCTCGACCCGGGCATCGTGCCAGCGCTCCACCGAAGCGATGGCCTGGTCACGGATGTCGTCGTACAGCTCGTGGGCGAAGGCGGCATCACCGAGCCGCAGCGCCAGGCTGTTACGGATGATCTGATCCAACATCGCCGGCGTGGCCACCCGGGCCAAGTCCTCGGCGTCGAAGGCGAAGCCGCGGATGACGGCATCCCGCAAGGCCGGCGCCTCCTCGGTGATGACCTGTCGCAGCTGGGCCGACTGCAACTGCGCGGCCTGCCGTCGCTGCCAGTAGTCGATGCCGATGCCGAGCAGCCCGAAGGAAAAGAGCAGGCCGCCGACCTCGCCGAGCGGGAAGAAGTCCAACCACCCGAGCCCCGGCAGGGCGTCCAGGTGGCGGGCCAGCATCAGCAGCCCCAATCCCGCGAGCGCCGTAACCAACCCGATGAACGCGGTCTGGAGACGGTCGAACTGGTCGCGGAGATCTGCCATAAACTAGCTTAATTATATCACTATTAAATGTGTGCCGGAAACGCTCCGCGCACGACGAAGCCCCCGGGGCGTAGCCACCCGGGGGCTTCCCGGGGCCGATTGGCCCCGTCGTCTTCAGTTGCCCTCGCCGCCCATGCCGCCACCTCCTCATGGTCGCCCGATCCTGGCCGATGCTACTCATAAGTCTGTAGACCTACAAGTAGCACTCTCGGCACCGTCAGTGTCGACATGGAAGGCGACCTGCAGCGGATCTTCGGCCGCAACCTGCGCCGCTACCGCGAGCAGCGTGGCCTCAGCCAGGAAGCCTTCGCCGACGTCGTCGGTGTTCATCGCACCTACATGGGCGGGGTGGAGCGGGGCGAGCGGAACCTCACCCTCAAGTCGGTCGAGCGGATCGCCGAGGTGATCGAGGTGGATCCGTTGGAGCTGTTGCGGGACTGATCAGCGCTTGCGCTGCAACGTCTCCCGCCGACACCGCGGGCAGCCGCAGCCTGCGCTCGACCGCGCGAAACCGTGGGGCCGTCGACCTCAACGGCCCCACGGGTCCTGAGCGTCCGGCCGATCAAATCTCCGGCAGCGCCAACAGGTTGTTCGCCGGCACGCCGTCCGCGTAGGAGCGCAGGTAAGGCGGCTGCGCCTCCACCACGCGGACCTCGGCCCACTTGCCCGAGGAGTCCTTCACGCGAGACTGCCCCGGGTTTTTCCGGACGAAGTCAACCAGCGTGGGCCTGACATCGCTCAGGTCACTGTTACCTGACTGCCGGTTGACCCACTGCAGCTTGGCGATACCCTGATGGTCACTGCCGTGGCCGTTCATACGGCGACCGGTGAACTCGATCATGTGATCGACCCTTCCTGAGCACAGCGCTCCGAAGTGCCCCCGGCTCAGCAACGTGGCGTGCCTGTTAACGCCAGCGTCAACCGAGCCCGGTAGGGTCGTCAGGCTGTCCAAGGCACCGGACCCGGTTCGGAGGCCGACCCCCGGTCGGTCCATCCGAGCCGGGTTCGTCGTGCTCGGGATTAGCATACGTGTTCGAATGACAAGCCTGTAACTACCCGGCCACTGGGCGGCCGAACCGAGGTGGTGCAGGTCAGGCGAGTGATGGTGCGTCACTCGCGCTCCCGTGATCTCGTGGTAACAGCACAGGAGCCGCGTGGCGCTGTACCATACCCAGGGATAAGCCACGCGCCTCCCACTGACGAACACGCTGCGCGCCACCTTCCAGCAGTCTTCCTGACAGGGCGCGGTGCTCCGTCCTTACGCGTGGGCATGATTTCTAGGTCTTGAACTAAATGGCAGCCGCCCCCAGGCATCTCGGAGCAGCGGGTTCTGATCGCCGTCGACATAGAGATCACCAAGGGCAACGTTGAGATCCCAGGTACGGCGCTCGTCATCCGACAAGATAGCTGCAAGGATCTTTGAGGCTGGAGTGCGCTGCCCGACTGTCACCAAGTTTTCTATATCTGTGATAGGTGACACGAGCGTCGGCACGTCAGTTTCAGGCAGGAACGAACGCACCGGAAGACTGTTTGCCATATACCACGAGTCGAGCGTTCCAACAATGCCGATGACCGGTCGATCAGTTGGAATTTTATCGAACTCTGGCACACCCTCCCGTATGGCGCTGCAGGCGCGGTTGATCTGCCGGAACGCGCCGCCGAGTATCTTACTGTAGTAGTCGCGTTCCGCAGACTCATCGGCTGCCCTCGCGGGCGCGGGCACCCGGCCAGCCTTGGCTTCAATCAGGATGACCAAATCGGGCGCGACGACAATCCAGTCTACACTCTGCACGTTATTCTTTTTGTATCTGTAGGTGATTTCAGGATGCACTGTGACATCCGGCAGCAAAGACAGTTGACGACCAAGATAATCCTCGAAGAGCTCCCCCATCTCATCGGCGTATGGGCTGCCCCACCGCTTAAGGCCGACATAGTACAACTCTATCGGCGATAGCTTACGCGGGATGAGCTGTGGCACTGGCGCAAGAAGCCGGCCATCCTGCAGGCGCACCAGCGGACGCGCTGTCAATGGATTGAACTGGTAGCGCCTCAGAATCGGCGACACTGTCGTCTCGGTATTCTGCTGCTTGAATTCTTCCATGCTATGTGCAAAAACCGAGTCGACGACGCCTAGAATTTTATCGCGGGGAAGGAAGTCGAGCACCGCAGCAAAATTTTTCTGATCCATCCAGGCCGGGTCAAAGTACCCGTTGTTGGCAGCAGCGGAGACGTGCAGCATCTGAGCGACGCCGACAGCAATTGGGAGCGGCGCACCGATCAGCTCAGCAAGCGCGTCCTTCGTGACGACCTTAAGCTTCTTGCGACCCGAATAGTCTTCGAAGACGCACAGCGGTCGCGCCATGTCCGCGAAAGGGTTCGACTCCTGGTAAGAAAACTGCTCGTAGGCAGTCCGAACGAAGAAACCAGACAAGGGATCTGTGCTCAGTGGTTCGATCTCCTCATCCGAGGGGCTCATATACATCTCACAGGCCGTGGCGATTTCACCCGGCTTCACCGATGTGCTCCGGTACCGGTTTCCGTGGCAGATCGAAGCCCTGACAACATTCGTGAGGGCCCACGGCGGAGTCTGTATATATCCGGGCTCGGTGACCTTGCCGGGTAGCGCAAGCGCCACCGTCGCCACCGTCGCCAGCAGCTCTTCCTGGTTGAACCGACGCACATAGTCACAGAACTCTTGATAGCTGTACTGATCTTTCATAGGTTTATTATAGATCAACTGTGAGGTAGTGGTTTACAGGGGCTGTCTTTGCTGGCACTGTTCAACCTCTGCTACCGATATCCCCGGCTTGAGGCCTTCGACCCAAGATCACCAAGTTCCTTTTCCGGCTCAGCCGCACGCCGCTCCAGCTGCGTCCGCGTCGGCCACCGCGGAGCAGGCGCCACGGGTTCCCGTACTTCCGCTAATTCGCCCTCATCCGTTAGACGCTGACATCGAAGAGTTCGAGTAGCGAGTCGAGGGAGTGGTCGTGCAGGTCGGAGTCTGGCCAGAGTGTTTCTAGTCTGCGGAATTCTGCGTTGTGCCCTTGGCCGGGAAGTAGGTGGTGGAGCAGCTCGTGCCAGAGTAGAAACTTAAGAACGGCGTCTGGGATCTGCTCGGGGGGCGCGCAGAGCAGCCGGTTCACCCGAATAATGGGTGTGCCTCTGGACCGGCCGCCGATACGTGGGCTCCAGTATGCCAACGCTGATCGGATTGGCTTGCGAGTCCACTCGATATCCGGGACATGGCTCAGTAGCTGGACCAACTCGGGTTCATCGGCAAGGAGGCTGCGCCCCCTTTCGGTCACTCCACGCAGCAAAGCCGTAAGATCACGGTCGTCGAGTCGTGCCAGCGTCATACGTTCGCCAGTGGCGATGGCGGCCGGCAGCGGAACGTCCTCCGGATTGTAATGGAGATCGGCATGCTGGGAAAGGATGAAGAGCTCTTGTTCAATGGCTTCACAGAAGGCTTGGAAACTCGGGACAACGACGCTCGCCAAGCCGCTCCCGTGTCGCTGCCGCAGCCAGTCCTGCCGTTCCCTCACCGTCATCGCGGGCAGGTCAAGTAGCTCTTGGGCCACCATGCGCAGACTGAACGCAGCGCGTACCTCTACGAAGGGAGGGGCTGCCTCATAGGTTTTCACGTAGTTGACGACGGCGAGCACATCGGCGCGTACTGGCCGCGGAAACGGCAGATCGTCGAACAGATCGGCGGGGGATCGGGACGCAGGCTTCGAACCGCTCACATAGATGTCAATCAGGTCATCGAACCGCTCGCGGGTATGCTCGCAAACCGGAACGTTGACCTCGCCAAGCTCGTAGTAGCCAATGATCGTCGTGCTGGTCATCGGGACTAGATCAGTGTGGGGTCCGATACGTTCGGCGTAGGAACGGAGCACTCGGTACAGTACGTCCTGGGGAATCGGCTGTCCGGTTAGTTCGTCGGGCACCGGCGGCAGACGATACCCGGTCCCGTTCGCACTGCTCTGGTAATCTTCGTCGTCCGGTGGCTCACCCAGACCCGGAATCTCCCCTGGCGCTAGCACATCGATGTCGTCGCTCCACCGGTCCCGGAGGTCCACGATGTGTGCGACCTCGTCCCCTCCGCTCTGGCTGCCACGCAACACTCGGCCGATCATCTGGTGCATCAGAACCCGACTACGGGTCGGGCGGGCAAGGAAGGCGGTGTGCGCGTCGGGGAGATCCACCCCTTCGGTCAACATGCCGACGCTGACCAGCACACAGCTTCCTTTCTCCTCACGGAACCATTTCAGGGTGAGCTCGCGGGTGAGGGCTGAGCGGCTGTGCACCACCTGGGCCTGGGCTCCGCGGCTCGTAAACAAGGCCCCGAGACGCTCGGCGTGTTCGATGTTGACTGCGAACACCAGGGTCTTGCGCCACTGCTCCCGCCGCGCCAACCATGTCTCGACGATCAGGTGGTTGCGATGCTCCTGGTCGAGCCGGCGCAGTACCGTTGGCGGCAGGTCGCGGTCGCCAAGCAGACGTTGTTCTTCGTCGGTGAGTTCCGGTCGTTCGCCTGTATCCACGGTGTGAAAGACGGGCCGGGCCAGCACACCTGTCCGGATGAGGTCCCGCGCGGCAAGTTCTATGACAGCAACAGGGAAGCGGTCCCGCAGCCGCTTGGCCGCACCGATGCCTGAGGGCCAGGGCGTCGCGGTCAGTCCAACGAGTACCGGGTTCGCCATCGTCACGAAATCAAGCAGCTCGGCATAAGTCGGCGCGACCGCGTGATGCGCCTCGTCCACGACTACGACACACGGCCGTTCCAGGAAGCGCGCAAGCCGTTTGCGGGCCGCGTCCTTGGCGCGGCCACCGGCCAGACTCGCCCGAGTGACCACGGCGACGTCCAGGTCAGGATCGGCGAGGCTCGTCGGAGGGCTGGCCAGGGAATGGATACGACGCAGCACCCGTTCGAATGGCACCGGCATGCTGCGAGCAAGTTCCACGAAAGTCCGTGCAGCCTGGTCTACGAGCTCTTGTTGGTCAGCGACCCATAGAACTCTCAACCGCCGGTCGGCGTGCAGACGATCGAGGAGCCAGCGGACCGCCGTGTAGGTCTTGCCCGCGCCCGTCGGCAGGACAAGCAAGCCGGATCGGCCGGCGCCACCGGAAACGCTGGCCAGCTCGTCCAGCTTCTGCCACGCCGACCGCTGGAACGGAAACGGGATACGCGTGTCGTCCCGGCCTTCGCCAACGAGCACCCAGGGCAAGCTGTCCCGCTCGCCACCGGACGTCTCCTCGCCGCGTACCGGCACGGCCCGGCGGTGGTCCTCGAGGAATGCGGTTCGCAGGCTCGCCCGGAAGCTGTTCGTTCGGTTCCGCCTCCGCAGAAACGCGATCTCTTCAGCCAGTGAATCCAACCGAGTGGTCCGGGCCTCGCCGGACAGCGAAAGCCGAACCATCTCGGCCAAGCTCCGAACAGCCAAGGGGTCGGCGTGTGGCAGCCATCGGTCCCTCAACACGTCCACGAGTGCGTTTACCTGCATATGCCGCGGATTCAATCGGGGTCCGAAGACGCGCTCCGCCCAGTCCGGCAGCTCTGGGCCGGTCAGCCGCGCCAGCCTCTCGGCCTCCTCCGACCGACCGCTATCGGCGTAGACGGCGCCTAGCATCTCTCGCAGAAGCGCGGGTTCCACCTCGTCCCACATGAACCGACGACGCAGTCGCTGACCGTCCGACATGCACCCCCCTCACCCTCGCCGCCAGTTCCTCCCGAGCGGTCCCGAGCCTATCGGCGTGCAATATGGCGACATCCGCCAGACGGTCCCGAAGCCAACCCTCGGCGGCTCGACTTCCGGACTCGTCGTGGCGCTCCTGGTAGCCGAAAAGGGTGTGGAGGCGGGCCGCTGCGGGCGGAAGCAGCAGCTGAAGTCGAAGGCAAGGGGGGCTCGTCACCGGAAGCTGTGCCCTGCGCTGGACCCGGGGCGTGATCGGGTGATGCCTCTCCGACATCTTCGGTGTCTGTCGGGCGGGCGATCATGGGCCGCAGCACCGCCTCTACCTCCGCAAGCCCCGCCAGTACCATCCTGCCGGCCAATCTGAGTCGCGAGGCTGACGCAACTGGTCGCGGTCGGTGACGATCTGACAGACTGCCGATGCTGAGAACTGGGTCACGGCCTCGCTACACAGCCGGACCGTTATAACTCTGCCATCCGGGGGAACAAACATGATCGAAGCAGTGCAGGTGTTGTGGTCGCCGGCCGGGCTAAACCTGCCCTCATTGGGCGCTCGCGCGCTGGTCGACGTGACCGACGGCGACACCCCCAACGTCCGCATGCCCATCCGCATGTTGTCGGTCGACACGCCGGAGGTGACCGCTCGCACCGCGGCCCGAGCCCGCGCCATCGACCAGGAGTTCCTGCAGCTTGCGACATGGATCGGGGAGGGCCGTGCGCCGATCTCCCCGGGCCTGGCCGAGTTCCTGCTCCCGAAGCTGGAGACCGGCCAGGCCGGCACCCTTCAGTTCGAGCAAGGTGGGAAGGCATCTGCCTTTGCGAAGCAAAATATCGACACGCGGCTGACCAAGCCGGATGGCAGCAAGCGCAACCTGTTCATCCGCGCCGCCGAGCCTCCCTTCGATGACAACAACCGCCTCCTGGCCTACGTCGCCCCCGACTACACCGAGGCCGAACGGCGGACCCTCACACGCGAGCAGCGGGCCACTTTCAACCTGGATCTCGTCGCCGCCGGGTGGGCTGCCCCGTTCGTGATCTACCCTTCCATCCCTGGCGAGCTCGATCTGCCCCTGCTCTTGGAAGCGGCCACCACCGCGGCCGCACCGGCAGATCCCAAGGGCATCTGGGCCGACCCGCACACCCTGCTGGCCTACGAGTACCGGGCGATGGAGAAGCTGTACCGGGTGACCAAGAAGAAGGTCAACGGCGAGCCGCTGCGCGCTGGCGAGGAGACCTCCTGGCGCGAGCGGTACTGCGCCGACATGCGCAGCCGCCTGCTGCACGGTCCGGAGGACTACTGCACCATCCCGCCGCAGTACCGGCTGTGGATCTGGCCGAAGGACCTCAACGAGGCCATCGGGCGGCTGAACCTGGTACCGGCGCCGCGGCTTGTCGGGGCTGGATGATGCCTCCATCAAGGATCTGAAGGGTGGCCGGGCTGGCGGTGTCCAACGTCAGCCCGGAGTTCCTCAGCCGGCTCACGCCGCCGCGCTGGGTGGAGCGGATCGGGCTCAGGCAGACAACGCGGTACCGGGGGAGTACCCGGGGCTACGCACCGTCCTACCTGGGACTTCCTGAAAACAGGAGCGGCGCTCGCTACGTACGGGCGAGACTAACCCCCGGCGCAGATCGCCCGTTGTGGAATCTGGTGAGGTGGGAGCGGGTTGATGGGCATCGGTGAAGAGATCCGCGCACGTCGGCTTGGTGGCGCCCGTATCTCCGCGCAGCGGATCTTCACCGACCGGGTGTCGGAAGCGGAGGCGTTCACCGCCAAGCTCGACGAACTGCGCCAGCTCCGTACGGAGCATCCGGACGTGGCCTTAGACTTCGCCGCCCCCCGCCGCAACGTCCTTGCCTTCTACGGCGACGGGGGAATTGGGAAGACGAGTCTGAGTCGCGAGCTCGAACGCCGATTTCTGGCGGGAAGTGGCCGCCGTCAGGCCGTGCGGATCGACTTCTCGGAGCCGACCGCCCGTGATCCCGAGCTCTATGTCCTGCACCTGCGGTCCGGACTCGCATCCCTGAAGACCTTCCCCGCGTTCGACACCGGGCTGGCGCTGTACTGGGCGCGGCAGAACCCGGGGGTTCCACTCGCCGACTTCGTTGCGCACCAATCGTCCCTGGGCACGACTGCCCAGCGGCAGCGCTTCGCCCGCGAGCTGTCGGAGTTCACCCAGAGCGTCATCGACGGGGCGGGTCTGGTCGTCGGCGGCGCCAGCCGGGCCGCCCGGTTCGCCTGGCGGCAGGTCCAGAACTCGCGGGTCGTGCGGGACCTGCGGAAGAACTGTCCGTTCTTCGAAGCCTGCGCCACCGAGGAGGACACCGAGCAGCTGCGCCTGCACCTGCCGCTCCTGCTGGCCTGGGACCTCATGCGGCTGCAGGCCAACCGTGACACCGACATCGCGATCTTCCTCGACACGTTCGAACACGTGCCGAACCAGCGCCGGTCGGCCCGGCTCGCCGACCTGGAAGACAGCATCGTCCGCAGCGCCTTCTTCCTCCCGACCACGATGTTCGTCGTCACCTCCCGCCGTCGGCTCGACTGGGCCTCCGACACCCGGGCGCCGTCGTTGGAGTTCAGCGGACCAGCCGTCTGGCCGGGGCTCGCGGACGGTCCGGCTTCGGATCAGCACCGTGTCGGGATGCTCTCTGCCGAGGACAGCGGGGACTATCTCGAGCACTGCCTGTGCGACGACGCCGGCGAGCCGGTCATCCCCGAGGGCCTGCGCGGTGAGGTCGCCCGGCTGTCCGAGGGGATGCCGCTCTACCTCGATGTCGCCTGCAACCACTACATGTCGCTGCTCAGTCGGGGCGAGACCCCGGCGGTCAGCGACTTCGCCGGCGGGCTGCCGCAGGTCGTGATGCGACTCATGGAGGACCTCGACGACCCCCAGAGCGATCTGCTACGCGCCGCCGCGTTGCTGCGGGTCTTCGACCGGCACACTTTGCGTGTTGCGGTGCCCGCGCTCCGCTCCTCCGCAGTCGAACAGTTCCTTGACCGTAGCTTCGTCCTGCACCGCGAGGATGACGTCTTCTCGATCCACGAGCTGCTGCAGACGTCGGTCCGGCTCCAGGATTCCTTCACCGCCAACCCCTGGTCCGCCGAGGAATGGGCCGAGGTCGCAGCCCGGCTGGTCGCTCACTGGTCGGCGCTGTTCGACGACCCCGACTCCGCGCTGTGGCAGGACCGCCGCACGCAGGCCCTGGCCTTCTGGCAACTTGCCGGGCTCCACAGCACCCTTGGCACCGACATCCCCCAGCTGGCCTACATCATCATGCAGGTCCAGCTGCGTGGCGTCTGGGCCACCATCGACGCCGGCCGCGACCAGCCCGAGGCGCTACTCACCGAACACGGCCGCAGCCTGCTCACCCTGCTCGACGGGATGATGGAACGCCAGATCGGCGACCTGCAGCGCACCATCGACCTGCTCACGCCCTTCGCCGCAGCGACGCCGCCCCCGATCGAGGACAACCTGCGCCGCCTGGCCCTGTACTACCTGGGCGAGACCTACGACCTGCGCGGCGGCGGTGACGCCGCGGCGACCTTCCAGGCCATCGCCACCGGACACGACGACCGGCTCGCCCACGAAGCCCTCATCGCCCTGGCCCACTCGCGGTCACGCGACGGTGACAACGTCGCCGCGCTGGCCCTGGCCCGACGCTTCGACCCCGACATCCGCGACGGCGAACTGCACTACCGACTCCACGAGCTGCTGGGGCACATCTGGTGGTGCGGCGGCCAGTTCGATCGGGCAGCCCACCACTTCGCCCTCACCCGGCAGACCGCCGAAGCACAGGACTCACCGCTACTCCTCGCCCTGGCCCGCCGCCACCTGGCCCTGACCCAGTGCTGGAGCAACCCCACGCTGGTCCTCGCGGAGATCGACGAGGTCGAGCAGCTTAACCGTGACCTTGGCCTGCCTCCCGGCGTCGCCCAGTGCCAGATGTCCCGGGCAACGGCCCTCGTCGGCCAGGCGTCGCTGGCGACCATCGACGAGCTCCTCGACGCCGCAGCCGCCACCTTCACGGCCGACGGCTACCTCGACGATGCCATCGGTCCGGTCGCCATCGGGGTCTTCGCCGCCGCGACCCACGGCGATCTTGAACTCGCCAACGCACGAAAGGCCGCGCTGTTCCAACAGGCGGAAGGTCGCCGCGTGCGCCACTGGCTGGCCGCCGCCGACATTTGGACCCTCAGCACCGACCCCCAGGGCCACGTCACCTGGCCGGATGGCACATCCGCCAGCGTCGCCGCTTGGACCGCACCGCTGCTTGCCCGGCGAGCCTGAGGCCGCCGGCTACTGCGTGCGGTGGCGTTCAGTTGCGGCACTGCCATACAGGTGGTGCAGCCAGTTGTAGTGGAACAGCCCACCATCCACCCGAATGTCCGTCCCGGTCACATACCCGGCCTGCTCCGAACACAGCCAGGCGATGACCTTGGCGACATCGTCCGGCTCGCCCACCCGGCCCAGGGCGACCAGCGCCGCGCTGCGGGCCCGATGAGCCTCCGCGTCCTCAGCCGGGCCGTGCCCGGTATCGATCGCCCCGGGCGACACCGAGTTCACCCGGATCCCCGCCGGACCAAGCTCCACCGCCAGCTCCTGCACCAACATCGCCAGCGCGGCCTTGCTCATTGAGTAGTCCGGACACATCCGCACCCGCGAGGTATGGAGCGACAGGTTGAAGACGATCGCCCCGCGGACCTGCCGGGCCAGCATGTGATCCACCACGGTCCGGGTCACCGCCCAGGATCCGACGATGTTCGTGTGCAGCACCCGGGCGGCATCCGCCACCGGCAGCTCCAGGAACGACCGACCGTC
Source organism: Frankia sp. Hr75.2 (assembly GCF_949319125.1). NCBI lineage: Bacteria > Bacillati > Actinomycetota > Actinomycetes > Frankiales > Frankiaceae > Frankia > Frankia sp. Hr75.2. The sequence continues at coordinate 15,734 of NZ_CASGGV010000291.1, forward strand.
CATGACGCCCACGTTGTTCACCAGCGCCTCGATGCGGAGATCATCATCGAGCCCCGCGAGGACGTCCGACTCGACCTCGGCGATGTCATGCTCCAGCAGCACCGAACCGGCAGGCAGCTCCGCCTTTTCCAAGGCACCGCGGTCCCGGTCGACCGCCACAATCCGGTAGCCGGCGGCGGCGAGCGTCTGCGCGGCCGCCAAGCCGATCCCATGACCCGCACCGGTCACCACCGCCGCCGGCCCCGCTGAAGCTTCGTCGATAGACACAGCCGCTGATCATACGAACAGGGCCCGCCTACCCAGTGTGTCGGCCTCGTTGGGGGCTTCGGTGCCGTAGCGAACTCTGGCCGTCCCTGGGCAGGGAGGCGCACCTCTACCTGGACTCAGCCAGCCGCCCTACGGATTGCCGTGATTCGAGGTGTTCGACCGTTGCCGAAGATTGTCAACTTCCGCTTCAAGCTCAGCGAGCCGCCGCTCCAGCTGCGCCCGGGTCGGCCGCTTCGGCGCCGGCGGCACAGCCGGTTCCTGCGGCTTCGGTGGCTCGGCCAGCAGGCCGAGCGGCTCGAAGGCGACGATGTCCGACGGATCCTTGCCGCACTCCGGGCACTTCATCGAAGACGCCCCAGCAAATGTTGGTCGCGCGCTCTCAGCATGGCGCCGGGTCTCGACGATGTGCCCGCAGTACAGCCGCACCCGCCACCGCATGAGCTCGTGGTCGGGCGTGTGCCAGCGAGCGATCATGGCCATGGCGCGGCGGGCGACCTCGTCCCGATGCGCTTTCAGCACCGGATCGGCAGCTTCCTCCGCCTTCTTCTTAGCTATGTCGCGCTCGACCCACCGCTGAGTATCTTCGCTTATCCGTTGTTCCCGATGATCCTTCCGTGTCAGCTGGTATTCCTCCAGCGGGACCCCATGGCTCTCGTACGTCACGTCGCGCACGCAGGGGACGGTAGCCGTATCTCGGGTGAAGATCGGCGATTCGGCGAAGGCCAACGTGGTCCACCAGTGACACGGATCGGGCAGCTCCGGTCAGTAATACCCTTCCGGCCCATACGGACTCCACCTGCCGAGGAACGGCTTCAGCTCATCCGCCTTCGGCTCCGGATCCACTGGCATTGCCAGCCTGGTTCCAAGCGGGTCGATCCGCGCCACGTGCTCAGTGGCCCAGCTCAGCCACTCGGCAGCGGTCTCCGCCTCGGCACCGTCCATCGAGGCGATCCGTTCTTCCATCGCCACGATGTACTCCCGGAGCTGCCCTGCGTGACGCCAGGCCACCATCTGCTGTTCCAGCACCTTCGCCCGATGCGCCTCGCGATGATCGACCTTGGCCTTGGCCATGGCGGCCTCCCACTGCCGCCGGCGCTCGCGGGCTGCCTCCTCGGCCGCCAGCCAGGCCTCTTCAGCAGCAGCTGCCCGCAGCTCAATCTCCTGCAGGATCCGCGCCAGGCAATCTTCGAGCGGCCCCTTCCGGTCTGACCATTCGGACTGCCAGTGCTCGAAGCGGCCTCGGACATGGACAGTGAGTCGTTCAGTCGGCGTCTCGTCGTACTTCGGCGGCCGCTCCCAGTAGTGTTTCTCCTGCCGTGCGAGCTCGGCGGCCGTTGGAACGTGCTTCGCCCGGTCGATCTCCTGCCGGATGGCAACACCCACAGAGTGGCGGCCAACGGTGATCGTGATGTCGGGATCTGGCTCTTTCCGCCGTCGCCGACGGTACGTCTGTGAGTCGGTCGCGATCCGTGTCCGATAGCCGCGCTTGGCCGCTTCGGCCGCCAGCGCCTGGACCAACCGCAGGGCCCGCTGCCGGGCCGGTCCCTTGATGTCCTTGATGACGTCGTCATCGCGGAGCGCCACTACCACCGGATGTGGCTTGTGCAGTGTGGCCGGCACGGGGATCGGCTCCAACACAGCCGTCCGCCAGGCCGGAAGATCTTCGAGCCGGATCTCCCACATGTACCACGACGAGCCAACCCGCTGGTACACCAGCTGTTTGCCTACGGGGGCCTTGTGCCAGCGGTTCACCATTTTGACCCGGGCTCCGTAGTCAACGTTTTCCGCTCGGGTGTCGACTGTCAACACGCCGCCAGCCGTGATGACCGCTGCCACCAGCTGATCAGTCACCGGCGGGTTCGGTGGCTTGCTCACGGTCGGCTTGGCCTTGGGTTTGGGAGCTGGCGTTGCCACCGGCAGTTCGGGTCGGCGCGGAGCCGGAGCGGGCACCGCGCCAGGCGGGGGGAAGCCGCCATGCTCCAGGTAGTAGTGCCCGCTGTCGGTGACGGTCGCCCGCCAGACCCCGCCCTTCTTCGACACCGTGACGAGCCCACGCCAGTCCATCGCGACTGCGCTCGTCTTGTAGGTGTGGTCCTTCATGGCGCCGTCGGGACAACCGTCACCGATCCAGCGCAGGACTTCAAGCTGTCGGGCGTTGAGCGGGGCGCGGAGGTCGACCATGGCAACAGTTGTAGCCGATCGCATCGTTCCTGGCAGACCTACTCTTCGATGTATAGATACCGTGTGGACAGGACGACCATAAGGGACACCCCGAGACCACTTGCCTCACTATGGGCGGCGTTGGAAGTGTCGGGGAATGGGTCGAGGGAAACCGCTGACCGATCGGCAGCTGCTCTTACTGCGACGGATCCGCGGTGGCGATGACCTGAGCGGGCCAGACGAGGTCGGCCAGCGGATTTCAGCACGAAGCCTGCAGAGCCGCGGCCTTGTCGATGTCAGCCGACGAGGTGGCACCTGGCGCGCGGTGATCACCGACGCCGGTACCTTTTACTTTGAACACGGCCGTCATCCCGACCGCCCTGTCCATGATCCCCCTGCGGACCCTTCCGCGCGGCGTCGGCGGCGCGCCAGCCCGCCGTCTGTCCAGCCGTCGCCGGCCGTTCCGCCCCAAGGGGGCGGAGCAGAGCAGGCCAGAGAGCTCATCGCGCAACTGCAACGTGAAGGCGGAACCCTCCGGGTCGACGAGCCCGACGACGACACCCGGGCGCGGTACCGGCGGACGATCGACGCCGCCAAACGCCACCGGCTGGTCCCGGATGGCTTCCACCTCAGGCACACCGGCCGCGACCGCGGCGACCTCATCATCCGGCTGTCCGACGACAGCCAGCCTGACGACGAGGACTGGAACCGGATCCGGCTCAACACCCGGGCGCCCCGCCACACCCGCCTGGCCAGTCCCGACCCGGCACAGGTCGTTGCTGCGCTGGAGCAGGACCCTGCGGCGTTGGATGTCACCGCGGCGTCCCTCGGCCGTGCCCTCGCCCTGATCCGGCTCCTGGCGGACGAAGCACGCACCCGAGGCCACCGCGTCGACGTGAACCGGAAGACTGCCCGCCCCAAGCCGTACCTGCAGATCGGGTCAGTCCGCCGATACGTCTCGCTCCACGAGGAGTACGACGACGTTCCCATGACGCTCACCGAAGGAGAACGCGAGCTGCTGCGCAAACACCCCGAGTGGCACCTGCCAGCGACCGGCAAGATCGCATCCGGCCGCCTCCGCCTGCGGATCGCCCGCACCGGCCGGGGTAACCATGACGGCTGGGCTGACAGCGGCGCCACCCGGATCGAGGAACGTATCCCAGAGATCTTCGACGACGTCGAGGCGGGCGTCACAGCCGACGAGCAGGACCGCCGCACCGAGAGGCGGCGGTACGGGGAATACCTCGACCAAGTGGTACGCGAGGAGGAGGCAGAACGCCAGCAGTGGCAGGCAGCCCTGGACAGGGCACGGCCAAAGGCCCTCGAAGCAGTCCGCAGACGGACCTTCCGCGCCGCCTACGACGCCTGGATCGCTGCCACCGAGATCCGTGCCTTCGCCGACGCCCTCGACCAGGCAGCCCACCACGACATCGATCAGGCCCGCGCCAGCAAGCGCGCCCGCTGCATCAGCTGGGCTCGTGCCGCCGCCGACCAGCTCGATCCGACTACCCGGGCCGACTTCGCCTTCGACGCCGAACCCACGCCCGATGATCTGCGGCCCTACCTCGACGGCTGGAGTCCGCACGAGCCCGAGCAGGAAGCCCACTGGGAGCGCGATGTCGAGCGCCTTGCTGCCCTGCGCCGCCAGGTCGACACCTGGTACCTCGGCATGGGCTGAAATGAGGCTCGTACGGACGCGATCTGCCGGGGAACGGTCGCAGCGGATCCTGGTCGGGCGCGCATTCGGAGCAGCTTGGCGCCATCGCGTGAGCCGCGTGATCACACCATGCGTGGCGTCCAAATGTTGTCCGGGATGCCCACTAGAGTCGAGCTTGGTAGCCACTGGCGTGACCGCCGATCGTGGGCTCCCGTGGAACGTGTCAATGATCGAGAGGACCGCTGGATGGCGATGGAGTACGCGTGCTGGGGCTGTCATGGCGCCTGGGACGGGCGGAAGCATCGCTCGATGCGGTCACAGAGAGTCCAATGGCTGCCCCTGACTGAGATGGCGCCGACTGGCTGGTCACGGAGTGTGTCGACGGGGGTGGCGTTGTAGTGGCGCTGAAGAAGTCAGACCTGTACAGCTCGCTCTGGCGGAGCTGCGACGAGCTGCGCGGCGGCATGGATGCCAGCCAGTACAAGGACTACATCCTGACGCTGCTGTTCGTGAAGTACGTGACGGACAAGGCCAAGTCCGACCGGACCTCCTTGATCGACGTCCCCGCGGGCGGCTCCTTCGATGACATGGTCGCACTCAAGGGTGACAAGGAGATCGGCGACAAGATCAACAAGATCATCAGCAGGCTCGCCGAGGCCAACGAGCTGGAGAAGGTCATCGACCTGGCCGACTTCAACGACGAGGAGAAGCTCGGCAAGGGCAAGGAGATGCAGGATCGCCTCTCCAAGCTGGTGACGATCTTCGCTGATCTGGACTTCCGGGGTAGCCGCGCTGAAGGCGACGACCTGCTCGGCGACGCCTACGAGTACCTGATGCGGCACTTCGCTACCGAGTCGGGCAAGTCGAAGGGCCAGTTCTACACCCCGGCCGAGGTCTCGCGCGTGCTCGCCAAGGTCGTCGGCATCGGACCGGGCACCCGACAGGACCACACAGTCTACGACCCCACATGCGGGTCGGGCTCGTTGCTCCTCAAGGTAGCAGACGAGGCGCCGCGAGGTCTCACGATCTACGGCCAGGAGAAAGACAACGCCACCTGGGCGCTAGCCCAGATGAACATGATCCTCCACGGCTACGAAGACCGCGATATACGCAAGGGTGACACGATCACCAGCCCACAGTTCACCGCGGGAAGCCAGCTACGAACCTTCGATTTCGCCGTCGCCAATCCGCCATTCTCGATCAAGTCGTGGAACAATGGCCTGGAAAACGACTATGGCCGCTTCGACTTTGGCAGACCACCGGAGAAGTGCGGTGACTACGCCTTCCTGCTACACATCCTCAAATCCCTCAAGAGCAACGGCAAGGCGGCGGTCATCCTGCCGCATGGCGTCCTTTTCCGTGGCAACGCCTCTCGCGGTGACGCCGAGGCGAAGATTCGCAAGGAGTTGTTGCGTCGCGGCTACATCAAGGGCATCATCGGCCTGCCCACCAACCTCTTCTACGGCACCGGTATCCCCGCCTGCGTCATCGTCCTCGACAAGGAGAACGCCCAGGCACGCACCGGTGTCTTCATGATCGACGCCTCCAAGGGGTTCATCAAGGACGGCAACAAGAACCGCCTTCGCAGCCAGGACATCCACAAGATCGTCGACGTCTTCAACAGGCAGATCGAGATCGAGCGCTACTCGCGCATGGTGCCGCTCCACGAGATCGCCGATCCGAAACACGACTACAATCTCAACATTCCGCGCTACGTCGATTCCGCCGAGCCGGAGGACATCCAGGACCTTCACGCTCACCTGCACGGCGGGATCCCGGACCGCGACTTGGACGCGCTCAACGGGTACTGGGAGGCGTTCCCAAGCCTTCGTGCCACGCTCTTCGCACCAAACCGCCCCGGCTACAGCGACCTCGCGGTCGGCGTGACCGAGGTGCAGCAGACCATCCTGGACTCCAACGAGTTCCAGAAGTTCGCCACCGACGTACGCGGCCAGGTGGACGATTGGTTCGCCGCCCACCGGCCCATCCTGCAAGCGCTCGATGCCAACACCGTCCCCAAAGAGCTGATCGCTCGCATCAGCGACGATCTTCTGGCCCGATTCAAGGACACCCCCCTGCTCGACGAGTACGACGTCTACGAGCAGCTCATGACCTACTGGCACGGCGTCATGCACGACGATGTGTTCCTTATCATGAACGACGGATGGCTCGACGCGGCGAAGCCTCGGAAGACCATCGAGGACAAGGAGCGCAAGCTCTCCGAAACTCCCGACCTTGCTGTTGGTTCGGGACGTAGCGCCACTAAGTACAAGATGGACCTCATCCCGCCGGCGCTCGTTGTCGCCCGCTACTTTGCGGACGAGCAGGCCGAAGTCGACACGCTGAACGCGGCGGCTGAGGAAGCCAGCCGCGCCGTCGAAGAGTACATCGAGGAGCACGCCGTTGAAGACGGCCTGCTGGCCGAGGCGATGGACGACTGCAAGATCTCCAAGGCTCTTGCTGCGACGCGGCTCAAGGTGGCTCGGCACGAAGGCACCGACCCAGAGGAGATCAAGGCTCTCCAACATCTGATCAAGCTGTACAACGACGAAGCCGTCGCTAAGAAGGCCGCCAAGGAAGCCCAGGCCGCACTCGACCTGGCGACCCTCCGGAAGTACGGCGGCCTCATGTTGCCCGAGATCAAGCAACTTGTACTCGACGACAAGTGGCACGCGACGATGGCGGATCGCGTTGTAAGTGTGGCCAACTCGCTCACGCTCACTCTGGTCGGCCGGATCCAGCAACTCGGCGAACGCTACGTAGAGACAGTCGAATCCCTGGGGGCTGAACTAGAGACGCTCCAAGCCAAGGTCGCCGCCCACCTGGATGACATGGGGGTGCTGCGATGACAGGCACCGCTCCTGCTGACTGGACAGTGCTCCCGCTTGCGCGATTGGCGCACATAGAGCGGGGGAGGTTCAGCGCACGGCCACGGAACGATCCGAAGTACTATGGCGGAAGATACCCCTTCATTCAGACGGGCGACGTTAGAAATAGCCGCGGTAAGATCGAGTCGTACTCTCAAACCTTGAATGAAGAAGGTCTCAAGGTAAGCAAACTCTTTCCTGCTGGAACTCTCTTCCTTACAATTGCCGCGAACATCGGCGACCTCGGTGTGTCTCAATTCGCGTGTTCATGCCCAGACAGCCTAGTCGCAGTTCGACCGAATAATGGCACGCACCAAGGCTGGCTGCTATACGCTCTCAGTGCGCAGAAGCAAACTCTCGAGTCAATAGCAACTCATAATGCGCAGGCCAATCTCAATCTTGCGAAGCTGAATCCTTTTCCGCTACTTGTTCCTCCGTATAGGAATCAATCGGCTATTGCTGAAGCGCTTGGAGACGTTGACGAGCTAATCGCTGCGCTTGAACGGATGGTCACCAAGAAAGAGGCGATCAAGCAGGGCGTTATGCAGCAGCTCCTGACCGGGAAGACCCGCCTCCATGGCTTCACCGATCGGTGGTCTCAACGGCGGATCGGCGACTTTGCTGAAGTGCGGGCTGGTGGTACGCCAGCGACGGCGGTCGACCGCTACTGGGGCGGAGACGTGCCTTGGATGAGTTCGGGGGAGATTCATCAGAAACAGATATGGGGCGTTCGAGGACGGATCACGAAGGTCGGGCTTCAAGAGTCCAGTGCACATCTGTTGCCCCCGCAGACGGTGCTGATGGCGCTCGCGGGGCAAGGGAAGACCCGCGGAACCGTGGCAATCTCTCGAATCCAGCTCGCAACCAATCAGTCAGTCGCTGGCATCTATCCCAGTTCGGAACACGATTCTGACTATCTGTACTTCAACCTCGACTCCCGATATGCTGAGCTGCGAGGCGAGTCAGCTGGCGACGGCGGCCGTGGCGGTCTCAATCTCACGATCATCAAACGTCTTGTAGTGCCGTTTCCGTCATTGGAAGAGCAGCATGCAATTGCGAATGTTCTGCTCGACGTTGAAGAGGAGCTCCGGGTCTTAGCTGTACGGCTGGTTAAGGCGCACACGGTCAAACACGGGATGATGCAGCAGCTCCTGACTGGCCGTACCCGCCTTCCGGTCAAGGAGAGCGCGGCATGAGTAACGTCGGTCAGCCCGAGCGCAAGGCTCAAGACCGCGTCATAGAGCTGTTCCGGGCCTCGCTGGGTTACGAGTACCTCGGGAACTGGGAGTATCGCGCAGATAACTCTAACGTCGAGGTTGCGCTGCTCACGCAGAACCTCCGTGCCCGCGGCTACAACGACAGCCTGATCAACAAGGCGGTCGACAAGCTGAAGAGCGAGGCTTCGCTCGGCGGCGGCCGCGACCTCTACGAGGCGAACCGCGACGTCTACAGCCTGCTGCGCTACGGAGTGAAAGTCAAGCCTGGTGTAGGTGAGCAGACGGAGACGGTGTGGCTTATCGACTGGGCGCACCCGGAGGCCAATTACTTCGCCTTGGCCGAGGAAGTAACGGTGCTGGGTCAGCACACGAAGCGGCCAGACATCGTGCTGTACGTCAATGGTATCGCCCTCGGAACAATCGAGCTCAAGCGCTCGAAGGTCGCCGTTTCCGAAGGTATCCGGCAGAGCATCGGCAACCAGCGGCCAGAGTTCGTCCGATCCTTCTTCACGACGGTGCAGCTGGTGATGGCCGGCAACGACGTGGAAGGACTGCGCTACAGCGTTATCGACACGCCGGAGAAGTACTGGCTGGGGTGGCGCGAGCCGTCTGACATCGCCGATCCTCTCGACCGTTCCTTAACGCAGCTCTGCTCGAAGGAGCGCCTGCTTGAGGTGGTTCACGACTTCATGGTCTTTGACACAGGCCAGAAGAAGACGTGCCGGCACAACCAGTACTTCGGTGTCAAGGCGACTCAAGAGCGGATCGCCAAGCGTGAGGGCGGCATCATCTGGCACACGCAGGGGTCTGGCAAGTCGCTGACGATGGTGTGGCTGGCCAAGTGGATCCGCGAGCACCAGCCGGATGCCCGTGTGTTGCTCATCACTGACCGCACCGAGTTGGATGATCAGATCGAGAAGGTCTTCCGCGGGGTCAACGAATCAATTTACCGCACGAAGAGCGGTACTGATCTCCTTGCGACGCTGAACGCGAGCGAGGAGTGGCTGCTCTGTTCGCTGGTTCACAAGTTCCGCGGCTCGGAGGACGAGGCTGCTCGTGACCAGGCCGAGAGCGAGTTCATCCGCGAGCTGAACGCGACTGTCCCGAAGGATTTCCACGCCAAGGGCAATATCTTTGTTTTTGTCGATGAGGCCCACCGCACCCAGTCGGGCAAGATGCACGATGCCATGAAGGCGCTCCTGCCCGGCGCGATGTTCATCGGCTTCACCGGCACACCCCTGCTCAAGGCTGACAAGGCCACCACCATCGAGCGGTTCGGCAGCTTCATCCACACCTATAGGTTTGACGAGGGCGTGGCCGACGGTGTCGTGCTCGACCTGCGCTACGAAGCGCGGAATATCGATCAAGAGCTGGCTTCGCCGGAGAAGGTCGACAAGTGGTTCCAGGCCAAGACCAGGGGTATGACGGACCTCTCCCGCGCTGAGCTCAAGAAGCGCTGGGGCACTATGCAGAAGGTCGTCAGCTCGGAGCCGCGCGCTCGGCAGATCGTCAACGACATCTTGCTTGACATGGAGATCAAGCCCCGCCTGTCGGATGGCCGCGGTAACGCGATACTGGTCAGTTCGAGTATCTACCAGGCGTGCAAGTTCTACGAGCTTTTCACCCAGGCCGGGTTCAGGGGAAAGTGTGCCATTGTCACGTCCTACGTGCCGCAGGCAGGCGACATCGCTAAAGAGGATTCCGGCCACGGCGCCACCGAGCGACTGCGCCAATATGAGATTTACCGGCAGATGCTGGCGGACCACTTCAACGAGTCTGCTGACAAGGCGATGCTCAAGGTCGAGCAGTTCGAGAAGGACGTCAAGGACCGCTTCGTCAACGATCCCGGTCAGATGCGACTACTCATCGTTGTTGACAAGCTCCTGACCGGCTTTGACGCCCCGAGCGCGACGTACCTGTACATCGACAAGAAGATGCAGGATCATGGCCTGTTCCAGGCGATCTGCCGGGTCAACCGCCTCGATGGCGAGGACAAGGACTATGGCTACATCGTCGACTACCGTGATCTGTTCAACTCTCTTGAGTCCGCGATCACCGACTACACCGGTGGCGCCTTGGAGGGCTACGAGAAGAAGGACATCGAGGGCCTGCTGTCCGACCGGATTGAGAAGGCTCGGGAAGACCTCGACGAGGCATTGGAGAAGATCCGGGCATTATGTGAGCCAGTCGAACCGCCGAAGAACACGCTGGAGTACCAGCAGTATTTCTGCGCCCGCGAGCAGGGGAACGCCGAGCAGCTCAAAGCCAACGAGCCGAAGCGTGTCGAGCTCTATAAGGCTGTGGCGGCCGTGACCCGCGCGTACGGCAACCTCGCCAACGAAATGAACGCCGCTGGCTACAGTGATGCCGAAGCCGTAGCGATTAAGGATGAGATCGCCCACTACGCCAACGTGCGCGCCGAGGTCAAGCTGGGCGCCGGCGAGGATGTCGACTTCAAACAGTATGAGGCCGGCATGCGCCACCTGCTCGACACTTACATCAGCGCCAAGCCCTCCGAGGTAGTCTCCGACTTCCAGGATGCCGGGCTGATCCAGCTGATCGTTCAGATGGGCGCTGGCGCGATCGACAAGCTTCCCAAGGGGATCAAAAAGGACCCCGAAGCGGTGGCGGAGACGATCACCAACAACATGCGCAAGCTGATCATCGACGAGCGTGCGATGAACCCCAAGTACTACGACAAGATGTCTGAGTTGCTTGACGCCATTCTCGAAGAGCGGCGCCAAGGGGCTCTGGACTACAAGGCGTACCTCGCGAAGCTGCTGGAGCACGCGACCAAGATCGGCAAGGGTGAATCGGACACAGAGTATCCGGAGTGGGCCAACAACGGTGCTCGCCAGGCCCTGATCGACTTCTTTGATCAATCGCTAAAGTTGGCTGCCGCGGTAGACACCACTATCCTCCGCACCAAGCCGGACTCGTGGGTGGGCAACCCGATCAAGGAGAAGAAGGTCAAGCGTGCGCTCGCGCGGGCACTGCCTGACGAGTTCGACCGGCTCGATGAACTGTTCGAACTGGTAAAGGTGCGTCATGAGTACCGCTAGTGCCTACCTGACCATCCGCGGTATCGATGTCGATGTCATCTACAAGGATATCAAGAATCTGCACATTGGCGTCTATCCACCACTTGGGCGCGTTCGAGTTGCTGCGCCGCACCGGCTCGATGACGATCGCGTCCGATTGGCCGTAATCCAGCGGCTGCCGTGGATCAAGGAGCGGCGCGATCAGCTTCGCTCGGCTACACGCCAGTCCACACGAGAGATGGTCACCGGCGAATCGCACTACGTGTGGGGCGTCCGCCGTCGAATGAAGGTTATCGAACGTCCGGGACGGGCTCACTTCGAGGTGGACGGCGAACGGCTGCTACTGTACGTCTCGGCCGATACCACGGCCGAACAGCGACGCGAGCTGCTCGATCGTTGGTATCGCGAGCAACTGCGACAAAAGATCCCCCACCTGATTGCCAAGTGGGAACCGAAACTGGAGGTGTCGGTTCCGCAGTGGACAGTCAGGCGAATGAAGACCAAGTGGGGATCATGTAGCCGCGAGACTGGGCATATTTGGTTCAACGTCGAGCTCGCAAAGAAACATCCGGATTGCCTGGAGTACATTGTCGTCCATGAGATGGCGCACTACCTCGAGCGCAACCACGGCGAGCGCTTCACCAAGCTTATGGATAAGTGCATGCCGGCCTGGCGGAGCCTTCGCGACCAGCTGAACAATGCGCCCCTTGCGCAGGAGCAGTGGACATGACTGCGCTGAGGACAAGCTCAGTCTGGCGCGCGCTTTCTTTTTGTCGGGCCCTCACCGCTCAACCTCCCTCAGGAGGGAGCGGAGAGGGCCTTCCAGTTGGTCTGCGGCCTACCTCATCGTCATCACCCGCACCTCCGCAATCTCCGGCTCCCGCTGCGCCAGCCGCACCGCCGCCACGTACGCCACATGCACGTCGTCGTAGCGGCCGGGCTTCGTCAACCACAGCTCAGAGCCGGCGATCTGCTTCTGCACGCGGAAGCTGGCAGCCTCGAGCCACAGCCGGACGTACTGCGCCGGGACCGTACGGTCCCGGCCTTTGCTGTCCAGCGGCCCGATCATGAAGGCGTCCCCGACCACGAAGTCCTGGTCGCGGAAGTCGCTGTTGTGTACCGCCGCCAGCGCGGTCGCCCGGTGGTTCACCGGCAGCCCCAGCAGCTTGCCCTCTTCGTTGATGTACATCGACGCTTCGGGCCTGAAGAGCCCGATGGCCTGGATGGACCCGCCGACGAGTGCCTGGTAGGCAGGCAGATCCGCCGAACCGATCCGCTCCTGCCGGAGCGGCTGCTCGATGGCTGCCGGGATGACGATGGCCGTGATCTCCGCCATGGAAGATCGACCAACCCTTCGGACCGATGCAGCTGGTGCCTGGCGCGGCGGTCCGTTCCGTGCCAGGCAGCCCGGCCCGGCGGAAAGGCCGGGCTGCCTGGCACCGACACGCGGTGCATGAACGTCGTGGGTGTTGCCCCGGCAGGAACGGGTGGCCGTGAAGGCCACCTCGTCCCTGCCGGGTGTGGAGTGGAAGCCGCTTGCGCGGTCAACCGCCGTGCGGTCTACGCGGTGGGCTCTCCACCCCGGGCGCGACGCCCGTTCCTGGCCGGCTCGGAGCCGTCCGCTGGGTCAGGGTTCTCCTGTCCCAGCAAAGCTTGGATGGCGCTGCGCCGTGCGGCAGCTTCGGCTTCCGCCTCGGCCACTGCAGCCGCCGCCCGCTCGGCAAAGTCGGGCTGGGAACGCCGGGTCTGGACGTACAGTTCGACGGACTGCAGCAACGCTGCGCCCATCGACAGTCCATCCAGCCCCGACACCAGCTCCAACTGCGCGTGCAGATCGGGTGGCAGCTTGACCGCGAGGGTCTTGTGCCCTCCGGCCTTGGTGGGTTCGGTCATCCCGAACCACCTCCTCGGTGCGGTGCGGCCGGTCATCCCCAGGGCAGGGGATGACGACATACGGCCGCAGGTCACCGACGAGGTCGCCGGGCGTTAGGGCGAGTGGCCGGAAAACCGGCCCGAACGTCGCTCCCGCTCGCGCTGGAGCCGAGCTTCAGCCAACGCGGCGTAGTCCTCGTTCAGTTCAATTCCGACCCAGTCCCGCCCGTGTCGTTCTGCGGCTACGGCCACCGTCCCCGCGCCCATGAATGGATCAAGCACGAGCCCGGGTCTGTGGCCTGAGGGGCAGGAGCAACCGGGATGCAGGTCGCCGAGCGCGGCGAGGTGCCCCCGTCTGGTGACTGACTTCCGACGCCACGCTGTGCCGCACGCGGTGCACACCCGTTCCGGTGTGCTGGCCAGCAAGGGCCGCTCGATCAGCGACACCGGGAAGCTGGCGAAGTGCGAGCCCCGGTAGCCGGCCGTGGCCAGCCGCCAGACGTCGCCAGGATTCTTGCCGAGTGGGTGTCCGGCGATGCCGCTGACTTTCAGAGTGCTGAGTCCAGTGTTGCGCTGCGTGCGCTTGGTCTGGCGAATGGTGGCGACCGCCGATTCTGGTGGGTAGACCCGACCAGCGGCTCGGGCCTGCGCCGCAGCTTGGCTGCTGGTGTGCGGGGTGCGGATGGCGTCCAGATCAAAGAAGTAGCGCCGGCTGCGGGTGAGGAGATAGATCACCTCGTGTGTGGTGCTCAGGGGGTCCACGACGCTGGTGGGCATGGGGTTCGTCTTGGCCCAAATGACCTTGTTTCGGATGGTCCAGCCGTCACTCGCGAGCGCCAAGGCCAACCGCTCCGGCCCAAGTAACAGGCTCTTCATCGGAGCGCCCTCCCGACGATGCCGGGCGTAGCCGTCTCCCAGGTTCAGCCATACGCTGCCGCCAGGTTTGAGCACCTGGGCGACCGAGGTCATGACCTTAAGCAGCGAAGTCGTCCATCCATCAACGTCGTCTTCGAGTCCAAGCTGGCCGGGTGCGCCATAGTCGCGCAGGCCGTAGTACGGCGGACTGGTGATGACGCAGTCGATCGAGGCGGGCGGTAGTTCGGCTAGTCGGGCGCGTACATCGCCGATGAGGATGATGTTGCGCCGGGGCCCTGCCCGGCGAACACCGATCACGCGCTTCTCCCATGCCGCCCGTTGGGCTGGTCGCGCAGATCAGGCTCATCCGGCTCGTCGTCACTTTCGGTAGCGTTAACTACTTTGAGTAGCCAGCGGAGGTCGTTGAGGAGTCCAAGATTTTCGGAGTAGTGGCGCAGAAGCTCCACGAGCCGGCCCGTCGTGCTCGCTGACTTTTGGTCAGCTTCGCGGCGGGCCACGATCCTGCCGACGCCACGAACCGGCTTGGTCTGGCTGAGCCTGTCGACCCCGCGCCGCGCCGCTTTCATGCCCGGGACATCCGGGTACTCGGCACTGAACGTCTCACCCGTGCGCTGACCGATGCGATCAGCGATCCGCGGCTGCGAGCCCTCCTCAACCGGCTCGGGCACCGACCCGACGGCCCGCTTGGTCATCTCCCCGGCGCGATCGACCAGGCCGTCGACAGCGTAGAAGCTGCTCGGGCCGCCTGGTGGCAGGGCTCATGCCGAGGTCACGCCGTATGGGCCGGCGAACGGACCGAAAGACGAGTAGCGTATCTCATCGGATACGCTTCATGTCGTGATGGAGGGGATCGTGATGGAGGGGGAGTGGCGGATTCGCTGGCGGGCCGGCTGATCGAATCGGCGCGTCTGGAGGCGGGCCTGTCCGGGGCCGAGCTCGCGCGGCGGGCGCACACGTCGCGGCCGACGTTGGCGGCCTATGAGCACGGGGTGAAGTCACCGACGTTGGAGACCGCGACGCGCCTGCTGGCGGCGGCGGGCTTCCGGCTGGACGCCGTGCCGGTGCCCTCGTTCGAGGTCGTGGTGGACGGGCGGGGACGACCGTTCACCGTGCCGGATCGGCTGCCCCGGCTCCCGATCCGGCAGGCGTTGGCACGGGTACGCCTGCCGGTCCATCTGAACTGGTCCGACCCCGATCGGACCTACGACCTTACCGACCGCCGACAGCGTCACCGGTTGTACGAGATCGTCCTGCGCGAGGGAACGGCGGAGGACATCCTCGCCTACGTCGACGGGGCACTGCTCGTCGACGCC
This sequence comes from Frankia sp. Hr75.2, assembly GCF_949319125.1. Taxonomy (NCBI): domain Bacteria; kingdom Bacillati; phylum Actinomycetota; class Actinomycetes; order Frankiales; family Frankiaceae; genus Frankia; species Frankia sp. Hr75.2. The sequence continues at coordinate 31,004 of NZ_CASGGV010000291.1, forward strand.
TGGCCGGAGCTTGTCCTTCCCGCCCCGATCCGGCGCGCCTGGGAACGGACCGCCCTCAGGTGATCACGCCGCTGCAGCGGGCGGTTGCGCGGATCTTCTTCGGGCTTCCTGAAAGCGTGGGCTTCGCGGTCGCGGGCGGCGCCGCGCTCATCGCACGTGATCTCGTCGACCGCGAGACCCGCGACGTCGACCTGTTCACCGCCCTCCCGCCCACGGCATCGATCCCCGACACGGCAGCGGCGTTCGAACGCGCGGCGGCTTCGCAGGGCTGGGCCACCCGGCGGGTCCAGCTCACGGACAGCTTCGCCAGACTTGTCGTCGAAGCAGACAGCGAGGCGCTGATCGTGGATCTCGGCGTCGACAGCCCGCCGGACGAACCACCCACCCTCACCGAACTCGGGCCGACACTCAGCGCCCATGACCTGGCGGCCCGCAAGACCCTCGCCCTGTTCGGCCGTGCCGAGGCACGCGATTTCACCGATGTGCACGACCTGGCGAACGTCTTCACCAAGGAGGAACTCGTCCACCTCGCCCAAACCCAGGACGGCGGCTTCGACCTGCAGGTGTTCGCCGACATGATCGGAACCATCAGCCGGTTCACCGACGACGACCTGGGACTGCCCCGCCCGGCCGCCGACCGGCTACGCCACTTCTTCCACACCTGGCGTCAGGAAATCACCGGCGGATGAGCGACGACCGGCCTGCCCCATTCGGATCGCTGCCATGAGCCCACGCCGGACAAGATCGTCGCCCGCGATTCCCTCCCACCACAGGCGAGTGACTCACGTGGCAAGATTCCCACCGGCTCTGCGGAACGTGTGTTCGAGGTCGGCCACGGTGTGATCATTCCGATCCTGGTCCGGCATCGTCCCTGGTCGGCTGCCGCGTCCCGACCGGGCGGACGGTGATTTCAGGACCTTCGACCAAGATCGGGCGGTTCTTCTGCTGCCACGTTGGGTCCATCCCTCATCTGTCGGGCATCAGGTAGGCCACGCCGGCCGCCTCGACCCGCTCGATGTCCACCGGCCGCACCGGGCAGCCGGTGAACCGCTCGACGGCCACCAGGCATTTCGCGACCTTGTGCCGGTGGTCGGTGAGGTCCATGCCGGCCAGGTACGGCAGCACGGCCGGGGCGAGCTCGGCCACCCGGTCGAGCCAGGGTTCGAAGGAGGCGACGATCTCGCCGTGCTCCGCGAGCGACAGCGGGGTGACCGCGTTGACGTTCCAGAACATGCTGGCCGCCCGGCCCCGCCGGGACAGCGCCCGCAGCACCTGCGCCTGGGTGCCCTGGAAGCCGTTGTCCTCGACCGCCAGCACGGCACCCTCCACTGCCAGGACGGCCACCCAGAACCGGCCGGCCCGCCATGTCTCGCGCATCTCGGTCATGGACACCGGCGCGGCGGGGTCGGCGCCGAACGCGCGGAGCACCTGCGCGACGTCGGCCCCGGGGACGACGGTGAGGGTGGCTGCCTCCCCGATCGGGCTGTGGCGCACCCAGCGGTAGGCGGCCTCCGGCCGGGCCGCGGGCGGCGGCTCGCCGCGTAGCCGGTGCCCCAGCCGGTCGGACCGCCTGTGCACGACCTCCGGCGCGGCCGGGGCCGCCCACACGACGAGCAGGTAGCCCTCGCCGCCGCGCAGGTCGCCTTCGTATTCTTCGCCCTCGTCCCGGTCGCGGGCGTGCACACGCAGGCGGTACGCACCCGGCCACGGCGGGGTCTCTCCTTCCAGGGCGGGGATCGCCAGGCCTGCCCCGAAGACGGAGGCGGACCCGGCCGTTGCCGTCCAGCTGACCTCCACCACCTCGTCCCATCCGTCGAGCTCGACCTCGTCCGGGGGGCCCTGGAGAATCGCCAGGCGGACATGCGCCGAGCCGGCCGCTGTCCCGGTGCGGATCAGGGCGCCGCCGGGCACGGTCTCGACCAGTCCGTTCGCGGCGAACGACGTGGGCGCCGCTGCTTCCAGCGCCGGAGAGCCGGACTCGGCGAGGGCGAAGCAGTGGCCGGCCACGCTGACCCGCCCGGCGGAACCGCGCGGAAGCCGGTACTCCGCCCGGCGACGGGCCAGCGCCGCGGCCGCGTACGCGGCCGGCATCGGCACCTCGGCGAGAACATGGGCGGCGGCGCCGAGCGCCAGACCGACGACCGCGGGTGGCCGGGCCGGCACCGCCGGCAGCCCGAGCTCACGCAGCACCGCGATGGAGACCGCCACCGCAAGGGCGAGGCGCACCGCGCCATGCCGCGCCGCGATCACCTCCTCGGCCGCTACCGTCTCTCCCTCCGCCACGACCTCTTTGGGCACGGTCTCCACTACGAGCAGCGGGGCGACCAGCGGGTGGGAGCTCAGCGCCCGCACCAGGTCGCAGGTGAGTGTGCTCGCGCCCCAGCGGACCTGGTCAAGCGTGATCACGGCGGCTTCCGGCTCGCAGCCACCACTGGCCATGGCGAACGCGACCACCTGGCTACCGGCAGGCGTCGGGACGCTGGCCGCCAGCCCGGTCGGGACCCCGCCCAGCTCGAACGCGCCGAGTGTCAGCTCAAGTGCGCCGAGCAGGCGTTCGGCCAGCAGCGGGCCGAGTCCGCGCAGCGTGCGCAGCACGGGCGACTCGGCCTCGCCGGCAGGGGAGGGCGGCACGAAGAACGGCTGCGGTGCGGGCCGTGGGCCCGGCCTCGGCGATGGAGGTGGGACCGGCCCGGGCCCGGACAGGCCCAGGATCGTCACCGGCGCCGCGTGCGGTGACCGGGGCTGATCGAACACGGCCCGCCCCTGGTAGCTGACTCGGGTGGAGCGCCCTCGTGGGTTCGGGCCCTGACCGGCCGGGCCTGGAACGTGTGACCCCCCGGGCACGCCGAGCCGGCCGAGCCGGGCCGCCGGGTCTGCTGGGATGACGCCCGCCAGCGCCGGCACCACCTTGGCCACGGCGTTCGCGAGCGCATCCAGGGCCGCCGCCGGGAGCATCGTCGTGCCGTCCGCGGTTCCTGTCCGGTGTTCCACAGTCCGCCTCCTGCCTCACGGGTCTGGTGAGGATGTGAATCCTTGGCTGGTGGTTCCTGTACGGGCCGGTTGAAACCCGCGCTCGGATGCTTGCACGAGGGTCCGACAGGAATCAGCCACGCCGGCACGACCGCCGCCGGGGGCAGGCGGTTGGCGCCGACACACTCCGGGAGGATCGTTCCGGCGGGGTTAGGTGCTCGTGCTGACATACCTGGAATGAAAACGTCCAAAGGATTTTTGGCCGGTGGTGCGATGTATTTCGGTAAAGCGCGCGCCGGTGAATGGCCATCACCGGTCCGGTGATTGTTCTCGCTGGTCGTCGTGGGTGGCACCAGGATCGAGTGAGCCGTCCGCGGGCCCGGGCCGGCGTCAGACGGCCGTTCCGGGCCGGTAAGGGCCCCGCGTGCGTTCCGGTCAGCGGGCGCTGTTCCCACTGTCACGATGAACGGGTGGATGAGCTTGAGGACGCGTGGTTCGCGTTGAGGACGGGCATCAAGATCGGAGTGAGCCTGCCGCACCTCGCGGCGGACGCGCTGGCGGCCGGGTTCGACAGCCCCGCGCTGCGTGAGCTGGCCGCCTCGGCGTCCGTGACGATCTCGAAGCGCGCCGCCTGCTGCCCGTCGCGCTCACCGAGCTGGGCCACAGCCTCGAGCCGCAGACAGATGCGTGGGGTGAGCTGTTTCCCTGGGAGGAGTCGCGCGCCCGGTTCGAGCCCGATCTCGTGGCTCGGACCGAGCAGGCCCTGACGATCGTGCAGCGGGACCTGGACGGGACCGAGGCCGGCCTGGGCCGCCTGACGCTCCACTGGTCGGGCGGATACGGCGAGGACGGTGAGCCGCAGCTCCTCGTCGGCTTCGGCGGCGAGCCCCACCGCGGCGGGGGCAACCCCGCGGAGTGCCTGGACGGTGCCGACCTGCCCCATAGGGTCCTGTCGCTCGCCGAGAACGTCCAGGAGTGCGTGATGGAGATGTTCCAGTTCTACTGGCCGACCTGCGCCCGCCATCGTCGCGGCCTGCACCTGCCGGACTGGGACTGGGACGGCGTCGGATGGCCGGTGTGGCGGTGCCGGGCCGAGGGCGGTCACGCCGTCGCCCCGATCGGAGGACTGCGGAAGGAACCGCCGGTCTCCTGATCCGCGCGGCTGGCCGCGGCACCGCCGGTGGGTCAGCCGGGCATCGGGCGATGGCGGCCGGGGCGCGTCGGCTCGTCGGAGACCTGGAAGACGCCCGGGGCGACCTGCTGGGACGCCGACCGCATCCGGTAGGTCCACTCACCGGGCGGCCAGGCCGTCGCGGTCGACCAGTACACCCGGTCGAGCCGGGCGGAGCTCAGGAGGGCGGTGCCCAGGTCCGCGGCGCGCAGGTCCGCGCCGCGCAGGTCGACCCCGCGCAGGGCCGCCCCGGCCAGGCGGATCCCGCGCAGGTCGGCCGCACGCAGGTCCGCCTGACGCAGGACCGCGTCGGTGGCGTCGGCCGCGCGCAGGTCCGCGCCGCGCATGATGATCCCGTCGGCGTCGGCTCCGCGCAGGTCGGCGCGGGCGAGAAAGGCCTTCCGGAGATCCGCGTTGTGGAGGAAGGCTCCGTGCAGGTCCGTCCCGTGCAGGTCGGCGCCGGTGAGGAAGGCGCCGGCGAGCAGCGCGCCGGCGAGGTCCGCACCGCCGAGCGCGGCCTGACTGAGGTCGGCGTCCCGCAGGTCGGCCCCGCGCAGGCAGGCGTCCCGGAGGTCCGTTCCGCGCAGGTCGGCGCCGCTGAGGTAGGCGCCGTGCAGCCGCGCCCCGCGCAGGATCCGCCCGGTGAGGCACACTCCGGCCAGGTCCGCGCCGGCCAGGTCCGCGCCGGCGGCGTACCCGCCCGTCCGAGGCCTCCCGCGCAGCGCGGCGAGCAGACCACCCAGCGACCCCAGCCGTGCGGGGGCGCTGCCATGGGGCCCGGCACCCGGCGCGGTCTGACCTGGTGCGGCATGACCCGGCGCGGCATGACCCGGCGCGGCATGATCTGCCGCCGCGTGATCCGGAGCTGGGCGGCCCGGCGTGTCGGAACCCGGGGTGCTGAGCGGCCGGGCGTGCAGGTCCCGGCGCTCAGCACCCATCGTGATCACCCATACGTCGCGAAGGTGGGGCGACGGGTAACTCCACCGCGGCAATCATGTTTTCTCCCCGGGAGCCCGGACGCCCGCACGTGGCCTGCGTCATGGGTGGTGACATTAGCCACATGTGGGCGGAGAGGGGAGCGATTGCGGCTGTCGGTGCTCTCCCGGAGCTACTCCTGGTAGTCCAGCTGCTTGGTCGCACCGTTAGGGATGGCCGCCGGGCGTGGGGTCACGGCCACCGTGGGGATCGTGCCGCCGCACCGCAGCACGACGTCCACCACGCGCAGCAGCTCCGCGACGTCGAGCAGCGTGCCGGCCATGTAGCCGCGCTGCGCCCAGATCTGGTGCACCTCCGCGGCGTACTCCCTGTCCCAGCCGGCGATGAACTCGGTCGACGAGTCACCCTCGCCGCCGGCGCAGTCCCCGACGACGATGCGGGTGAAGCCAACGGACGGGTGCTCGCCGCGCATCGAGTCGATGAGCTTGTCGAGCGCGGCCTTGCTCACGTTGTAGGCCGCGAACCCCGGCCAGGGCGGCGTCAGCGACGCGCTCACCGACGACAGGTAGGCCGCCACGCCACCCGAGGCCTTCAGGTGGGGGAGAGCCGCGGCGGTGATCAGCGCCGCGCCGATCACGTTCGTGTCGAACGCCTTGCGCCAGGTGGCGGCGCCGATCGTCTCGAACCGGGAGAGCGGGCCGATGCCGGTGGCGTAGACGATGGCGTCGATCCCGCCCAGACCCGCCGCCGCCTCCTCGATCGCGGCCTCGCAGGACTCCTCGTCGGTCACGTCGCAGGCGATGGCGAGCGTGCCCGACCCGGCCTCCTTGGCCGCCTCGACCAACCGGTGCTGTCTGCGGGCGAGCAGCGCCACCTGGTCGCCGCGCTGGCCCCGGTCGACGCCGATACACCGGCCGAGGCCGCTCGACGCACCGACCACCACAACTCTCATCGCCTGGACTCCAGTTCTGTAGGCCGCGGGCCGCGGCACGCGGGGCCGGTCGGCACCCACGTCGTGGTAGGCGGCCCGATGTCAAGCTGCCGGGCCGCCGACAGGCCTCATAAGTGAACACATACACGGACGAGTGTCGAGTGAATCACGTCACCGCGGCAAGCGGGTCAGTCCCGCAGCAGGCGGCGCAGCCACTGGAGCCGTGCCGCCTTCGCCGCCCGCGAGAGCGCCGCCTGCGGGGCCACCAGGTCGAACCCGTGGAAGCCGCCGGGCCATACGTGCAGCTCAGCCTCGCCCCCGGCCTGCCAGATGCGGCTCGCGTAGGCGACGTCCTCGTCCCGGAACGTCTCGGCCGAGCCGACGTCGACGAAGGTGGGCGGCAGCGCGGAGAGATCCGTGGCGCGGGCCGGGGCCGCGTAGGAGGAGACATCGGGGCCACCCCGGGCCTCGCCGAGCAGAGCCGACCAGCCCATCTCGTTCATCGACCGGTCCCAGACGCCCGCCCCGGCCATCTGCCGGGCGGACGGGGTGTCGTTGCGGTCGTCGAGCATCGGGCACATCAGCAGCTGCCCGTCCAGGGCCGGGCCGCCGCGGTCGCGGGCCAGCAGCGCCGTCGCCGCGGCCAGGCCGCCGCCGGCGCTCTGTCCTGAGATGATGATCCGGGATGGGTCGACGCCCAGGTCGGCTGCGTGCGAGGCCGTCCACACCAGACCCGCGTAGCAGTCCTCGACCGGTGCCGGATGGGGATGCTCGGGCGCGAGGCGGTAGTCCACGGAGACCACAACGAGTCCCAGCTCCTGCGCCCAGTCCAGCGGGTCGTCGAGCCCCAGTCGGTTGTCACCGATGATCATTCCGCCGCCGTGCGCGAAGTACAGGACGGCGCGGGGCGCGGTGGTCGCCGTGGGCCGGCACACGAGCAGTGACACCTCGGGCCCGCCGGGCGGGCCGGGCACCGACACCTCGGTCAGCTCGAACGCCCCGTCGCGGGCCAGCCGCGCGTCCTGGTCCCGGGCCCGGCCGGTGTGCTCACGGGCGGCCAGGACGGCGTCCAGCGTCCGCATCCCCGCCAGCGCCTGCCGCATGATCACCATTGTCGGGCGCACCTCGGCGTCGAAGGGCGGCGGCGGTCCGGCGGCGTCGTCCTGGCGCGGGGTCGATAACGGGGAGTCGACGGTCATCGGCGGTCCTCCTGCGTCGGTGCGGAGCCGTGAGCGGGCGTTATGAGACGCCCGCCAAGCATCGTCCCCGCTTGTCATCCGGCGGGCGACCGGTCGGGCCGGAGACCACGGGCCGCCGGTCAGGTGAGGAGGTCCAGGACGCCTCGCATGTACTCCAGAGCCTGACGGTCGTCCAGCCGCCGGCCGCCGGCCCGTTCCCGCTCCGGGTCGACGCCGGGGTCGGCGGCGACCCGGGCCGTCGTGCCGTCGACGAGCGTCCGCCACGCGGGATGCTCGAGCAGGCCGGTCGTCTCGAGGAAGCCCAGCATGCGTGCCGCCTCCTCGAGCCGGCCGACGGCCGCCGCCATGTTGACGAACTCGACCGTGGTGACGCAGACGGCCTGCATGTTCCCGTCGTCGAGCAGCTGCTCGACGTGCGAGTGCAGGATGGCGAACGCCCGCGCCCGCTCACCGCGTCGGAAGACCGCCCGGGCCTGGACGGCCCGGTTCGGCGAGTGCGTCCGGGCCGGCACCTCGACGCCGACGGCCTCGTCGAACAGCCGGTCGGCGCGGTCGTGCCGGCCACGCAGCAGCGCCGAGTAGCCGAGCAGCACCAGAGTCAGGTTCAGCAGGGTGGGCGGCCCCTGCCGGCGGTACCGCTCGACCAGCGCCCCGACCACGGCGTCGTGCTCGGCGAACCGGCCGGTGAACAGCAGGGCCGCGCCGACGTCCAGCTCGAACTGCTCGGCCAGGTCGTCCGCGCCGTGCCGGCGCAGCTCCGCCACGGCCGGCGCGGCCCAGGTCACATGGGCCGGGTAGTCCTCGTAGACGGACGCCCGCGCATGGCGGACCAACGGATGGTCCGGCTCGCCGTGGCGTTCGACGAGTCGTTCGTAGGCGGCGCTGTCCTGGCTCATCTTGTAGCGTTGCGCCGCCCAGGTGAGCGCGAAGACGACGAGGTCGGGGTCCGGCTCCGCCCCCGGCTGCCCGAGTGCCAGGAGCCGTTCGATCCAGTCGCCGATCTCGTGGCGGCTGCGGCGGACGATCTCCACGACGACGGGGCGCACGAGCGCCCGGGCCAGCGCCGTGTCACCGGCCGCGCACGCCCGGTCGAACGCGGCCCGCAGGTTGGGCCAGAGCTCGTCGAGACGGGCGACGCCCTCGACCTCGGCCGGGCCGGCAAGCAGCACCTGGACGCGGGTGGCCGCCTCGAGGCACCACCGGGCGTGCCGTTCGGTCGCCTGCCGGGTCTCACCGGCGTCAGCGAGCCGTTCGGCGGCGAACTGGCGCATCGTCTCCAGAAGCCGGAAGCGCCGCCCGAACGGCCCGGTCTCCGCCACGAGCATCGACCGCGCCACGAGGTCACCGAGCAGGTCCTCCGCCTCGCCCATCGTGCCGCCCGCGTCGGCCGTGCCCGGGTCGCCCGGCCGGCCGGCGGCGCGCGAGCCGTCCGCACCGTTGCTTTCGGTGGTTGCCGCGACGGCGGTGGCCGCGACGGTGGTTGCCGCGCCCAGGTCGAACGGCCCGGCGAAGACCGACAGCTGCCGGAACAGGCGTTGCGCGGCGGGAGCGAGCAGGTCGTAGGACCACCGCACGGTGGCGCGCAGCGTCCGGTGGCGCTCGTCGGCCGTCCGCGCGCCGCCGACGAGCAGGCGCAGCTGGTCGTCGAGGCGCTCGAGCAGGTCGGTGAGGCCGAGGGCCGCGGTGCGGGCGGCGGCCAGCTCGATGGCGAGCGGGAGGCCGTCGAGACGGCGGCAGATCTCGGTGATCTCGGCGTGGCCGGCCCGCGCGTCGAAGGCGGGGAAGACCGCGCGGGCGCGCTGCGCGAACAGCTCGGCGGCCGCCCCGGCGGGCTCCAGCGGGCCCACGGCGACGAGCCGCTCGAAGCCGTTCCCGAGGCCGAGCCGCTCCCGGGAGGTGGCGAGGATCCGCACCTCGGGGCAGCCTTCGGCGATCGCCTGGGCGAGCGCCGCGGCGCCGTCGACGACATGCTCGCAGTTGTCCAGGACGAGCAGCACCCGGCGATGGCGCAGCGCCGCCACGACGGACTCGCCCAGCGGGCGCCCGGAGCTCTCCGTCACGCCCACGACACCGGCTACCGCCCGCGCCACATCGGACGGAGCCGCGATCTCGGCCAGCTTGACCAGCCAGACGCCGTCCGCGTCGCGGTGCCGCGCCGCCGCCGCGAGGGCCAGCCGGGTCTTGCCGATCCCACCCGGCCCCACCAGGGTCACGACGGGTGAGACGGCCAGCGCGCCGCCGACGGCCTCCAGATCATGCTCGCGGCCGAGTAGCCGCCCCAGCCGGCGGGGAAGATTGCCCGGGTGCTCGCCCGGGACGGGACGTTCGCCGACCTGGCCGAATCCCTCGCCGGGCGGCAGGAGCCGTCTGTCGTGCTCCAGGACCAGTGCCTCGAGCTCGCGCAGCGCCGGCCCCGGTTCCACCCCGAGGGTGTCGACCAGGTGCCGGCGGGCGGCGCGGAACGCCGCCAGGGCCTCGGACGGGCGCCCGGCCCGGTAGAGCGCCGTCATGAGCAGCGCCCACAGGCCCTCGCGGAGCGGGTAGGCGGCGGTCAGCTCGGTGAGCCGGCCCAGCGCGGAACGCGCGTCGGTCTCCACCTGGCGTGCCAGATCCACCTCCACGGCGGCCAGCCACTGCTCGACCAGCCCGTCGACGGCTCCGGCCAGGCCGGGCACGACCAGCCCGGCCAGCGGCGGGCCCGCCCACTCGGCGAGGGCGGCGGCGACGTCCCGCTCGTCGAGCAGCCGCTGGAAGCGGACGACGTCCACCGCCTCCGGCGCGACATCCAGCAGGTAGGCGGCGCCGACCCGGCGGATCGAACCGGGACCGAGCGCCCTGCGAAGCCGGGTGGCGTACGACTGCAGGGTGCGGTCGGCCGTCCTGGGCGGGTGCGGGCCCCAGACCAGCTCCACCAGCCGCCCGACCGGCACGACCTTGCCGGGAGCGAGCGCGAGCGCGGCGAGCAGCGCCTGGCACTTCGCCGGGCCGACGTCGACCGGCTCGCCGCCGGACGTGACGGCACCGACCCCGCCCAGCAGCCGGATCCGCAGCACGGGTGCGCTCCCTGCCTCGACGACTTCCTGCCTCGACGATCAACTCTCCCGCCGCCAGTATGCGACCCGCCACCGACACTCAACCGCCGCGCCAGCGATTCACCGCCGCCGCTCAACACGGCGACGCCACCGTTGCCTCATGACGGTTCTCAGTTTGGATGCCGGGCGCGCCCGCGCCGCGGTGGCGGCCGGCCGGCCCGGTCGGCCCGGTCAGCCCGGTCGGAGGTCACGGTGAAGGCGGTCGTCCAGGACAGGTTCGGCCCGCCGGACATCCTGCGGCTGGCCGATGTCGACGTGCCGGTGCCGGGGCCGGACGAGGTGCTGGTGCGGGTGCGGGCCGCGGCGCTGAACCCGTACGACTGGCACATGCTGCGCGGCGACCCGTACGTCGCGCGGCTGATGGGCGGGATGGGGCTGCGCCGGCCGAAGAACCCGGTGGCCGGGCTGGACGCGGCCGGCGTGGTCGAGGCGGTCGGCGTGAACGTGCGCGAGCCGATCCCGGGCACGGAGGTGTTCGGCTTCTGCCCGGGCGCCTTCGCCGAGCTCGCCCGCACCCGGCCGGGCATGCTGGCCCGCAAACCGGCCGGCCTCGCCTTCTCCGACGCGGCGGCGCTGCCGACCGCCGGCACGACGGCACTGCGCGGGGTGCGGGAGACCGGCGAGGTGCGGGCCGGGACCAGGCTGCTCGTCAACGGTGCCGCCGGTGGGGTGGGCACCTACGCCGTCCAGATCGCGGCCGGGCTGGGCGCTGAGGTGACCGGCGTGTGCAGCGGGCGCAACGCCGAACTGGTCCGCTCGCTCGGCGCCGCGCACGTCGTGGACTACACGAAGGGCGACTTCACCGCGGACGGCTTCCTCGAGCGGCATGGGGGTTACGACGTGATCCTCGACAACGTCGGGAACCACCCGCTGCGCCGGCTGCGGCGGGCGCTCGCCCCGCGCGGCACGCTGGTGGTCAACGCGGGCGGCTCACCCGGGCGGGTGTTCGGCGCGGTCGGCGCCATGCTCGGGGCGGTAGCGGCCGACAGGTTCGTCCGCCAGCACCTGCGCGTCCTGCCCACCCGCCTCGACCGCTCCGAACTGGCCGCGCTCGCCGACCTCGCCGCGGCCGGCGGGCTCACCACCGTCGTCGACCGGACGATCCCGCTGGTGGACGTCGCCGCGGGGCTGGCCCTGGTCGAGGCCGGCCACGTCCGCGGAAAGATCGTCGTCGACGTGGTGTGACCCCGGGCGCGGATGGCGGTGCGCCCGCGGCGCAGGTCACGCCCCAGGCGACCCGTCAGGTCACGAGGTCGGCGTCGGAGCGGGGCAGCCGAAGGTGCCTGCCCTCGGCTGTCATCCGGTGCATCAGGGCGACCGCGTCGCGCTTGTCGACATGGCCGTCGGCGACCGCCATTCCCATGACGTCGATCGTCTCGGCGGTGGTGATGCCGCGTCGGCGGGCGTACCGCAGGGACTCCCGGTCGTCGGAGATCCACCAGGAGCCGGCGAAGGCCGCCCACTCGAGGATCACGAAGCAGCTCTCCGCCTCGCCGAGGTGCCGCAGCGGTTCGGCGTCGGTGCCGCCGAACACGGCCCGCCGGATGCGGTTGACCCGCCGGATGTCGACCTCGTCGACGATCTCGATCGCCTCGCCGAGCCAGCCCTCCGCCGGCAGCAGGGCCAGGTCGGGGAAGTACCGCGCCGAGCGGCTCGCCTCGTGGGCGACGGCGGCCGTCCAGCGCCCGCGCCCCCGGAGCACCGACCTGAGCAGGTCAAGGCGCCCCACGGCGGCGAAGTTGCACAGGACGGTGTTGTCGGGGAAGAGAAGTTCCGTGGCTACTCCCCGGGCGCCGGGCGGTCCGCTTCGAGTGCGGTGCTGAGATCATCGACGTCTACGCCGAGCAGGTTGGCATAGGGACGCAGGGTTGTCACGCCGGTTTCGTAGGCGGCGTAGGTGTCCCGGAGCATGAGCCCGGGTGGCCGCGGGGTGCCGGCGACCGCGGCCCGCCGGGCGAACTGGTCGCTGCGGCCGGCGAGGTGGGCCGCCTTCGGCCCCGTCATCCGCTTCAACCGGTCACACGTGGCCGAGTCGATCATCTGGAGGTTGCGCAGCCGGTAGGCCAGTGCCGACGGAGTCACCATCAGGTCACAGACGAGGGTGGCGAAACAGCTGTCGGCGAAGCCGGCCGGGTCGACCGGATCGCCGACCGCGTCGCCGAGGGCGTCGGCCGGCATCAGGAACGCCGAGGCGAACGCGTTCGCGCGGATCTCGCTGGGATCCCTCGCCTGGGCGAGGTCGAAGATGTCCCGGTCGAGGTGGACGTCCTGGTCGTCGCCGGCGAGCAGGTGGCCGAGCTCGTGGGCGAGGGTGAACCGCTGGCGGGCCGGCACCGGGGATGTCGCCAGCAGGATCAGCGCCACCTCGGCGGAGGCAGCGGCCAGGCCGTCGATGCCCGGGCCGAGGTCGGCGACGGCGATGTCGACGCCGAAGACGGCCTCGATCACGCTGATCAGGTCCTCTTCCAGCACCGACCGGCCCGCCTTGTCGACCTCGTCGAGCGCGCGCCCGGCCAGCCGCCGGCCCTGCTCGGACCAGCCGACGGGAACGTGCTCCAGCCGGGGCCCCTGCCAGGGTGCCGGGTAGCCGAGTTCGGCCAGGTCGGCGCGCATCGTGCTGAGGTGTCTGGCCGTGGCGAGCGCGCCGCCCGCGTCACCGCCGGCGGTTCTGGCAGCCAGCGAGAGGGCCGGCTCGTCACCGGTGAGGAGCCAGTCGACGGTGACCTCGCAGGCCTGCGCGATGCGGGCCAGGTCCGTCGAGGAGAAGCGGCGGGTGCCGCGCAACGACTTCGACATCTTCGACTCGTCGAGCCCGATGCGCAGCCCGAAATCGCGACGGGTCAGCCCGGACGCCTCGATCAGCCCGGCGACCCGCTCGGGAACGGTGGCGTGCCTGGGGGAGGCCGCCTGACCGGACGAAGTCGTGTGCCCGGACGAAGTCGGGCGTTCGGGGATGCTGGGCACTCTGCGACGATAACCTCGCCTTGCGATTTTCGCAAGATGGCCCGGGGTGGCGCGTCAGGCGCTGGTGTCGGAACCCGCGCCCGCACCAGTGTCGGTGTCGGTGTCGGTGTCGAGCAGGGTGGTGAGCAGGTCGCGAAGCTGGCCGAGGCCGTCGGCGCCGAGCCGGGCGGCCCACTCCCGCTCCACGGCCAGCGCGGTGGCGCGCATCGCCCGCAGCGCCACCAGGCCGAGCGCCGTCAGTCGGACGACGCGGGCCCGCCCGTCGCGCGGATCGGCCACCCGCTCGACGTAGCTGCCCTTCTCGAGCGTGGTAACCACCTGAGCCACGGCCTGTCGGGAGACGCCGAGCTGCTCCGCCAGCTCGGAGACCCGCCGTCCACCGCTCAGCAGGGGGATCAGCAACTGCGCGTGACCCGGGCGCAGCCCGGTGAGCCCGGCCTCGGTGAACCTGGCGGCCACCCGGGACGCCTGCGACCGGGCCACGGCCTGCAACAGCGCCGGGGTGGTCTGCGCGGCGGCCGGCCTGGACATGTGAGTCACGTTAGCTCTCGGCCACGTCGACATTCCGGTCGCGCGGGCAGTCCGCCGTTGCAAATAGGAAAGACCATTGCCTATTCTGTCGGGCATGACGAAACGGGACGGACCCCCGCGCCACCGTCGGGCCGCCGGGCCGCCGGGCCGCCGGGCCGCCGGGCCGCCGGGCCGCCGGGCCGCCGGGCCGTCCTACCAGGGGCTATGCCCTATATCGGATAAACCGCCTGAACGTCAGGGTGGCCTGCTCGCCCTCTGACATCCTTCTCGCCCTTTCAGGTCGGATTCCGCAGAAAATGCCCCCCGAAATGGCGAGAAAGAAACCAAGAGGCGAGTAGCCGAGCACCAGAAGCACCAGGGCCTCCGCCGCCGGGCCGTGTCTGAGGTCAACAATCGGCACACGGGAGAGGCAGGCCGTGCACATGGCGCGCAGAGTCGTCACCCGAGAGCACCTGGAGCCTGTCGCACGCGCCGCGCTGGGCGCTGGACATCGACTCGTGGGTGTCTCCCGGCTGCGAGGCGGAAGCAGGAAGGGCGTGTACCGACTAACTCTCGACGACGACTCGACCGCGATCGTCTACATCTGGGACGACTCCGAGAACTACTGGCCCACCCCGCGGGCCGGCGGTACCGACAGCGGTACCGACAGCCACACGGACCCGTTCGAGCCGGCCTCATGCCTCGATCTCTTCGAGGCCGCCCCCCGCGAGCTGGACGTCCTCGGCATCCGCACGCCGCGGATCCGACTGACTGACCGGAGCGGGGGTCACTACCCGGCGGACGTCGCCGTGGTCGAGGACGTGCCCGGCGACAGCCTGGAAGCACTGCTCCGGGAGGACCCGCACGGCGCGGAGGCGACGATGGCACAGCTCGCCGAGACGCTCGCCGTGATGCGGGGGCACCACGGTCCACACTTCGGCAAGGTCGCCCGGGCCAACAAGGGCGGTACGTCCAGGGGCAGCTCCTGCGAGCAGGTCGTCCTCGAGCGCGCGCTCGGCGACCTCGCCGAAGCCGCCGTCCGTGACACGCGGCTCACCCGCGTCCGGGAGCGCCTGGAGTCAGTGGTCCACACACTGGCCGCGGCCGTGCGCCCGCGTTCGCGGTACGGGCTCGTCCACGGGGAACTCGGGCCGGACCACGTTCTGGTGGACCGGCGTGGGCGGCCGGTCCTCATCGACGTCGAGGGGCTGATGTTCTTCGACGTCGAGTGGGAGCACGTGTTCCTGCGGCTGCGCTTCGGCGAGCATTACCGGTGGCTGGAACACGGTGACCTCGACGCGCGGCGGCTGGCGTTCTACACGCTGGCGATGCGCCTGTCGCTCGTCGCCGGGCCGCTGCGGCTGCTCGACGGTGACTTCCCGGAGCGCGCCCTGATGAGGGATATCGCCGAACGCAATCTCCGCGAGGCGCTCGCCTTCCTGCCCGCGGACGTCCGTTGAACCCCTCCGAATGAACCCCTCCGAACAGGGCGGCTAGCCGAACACCCTGGTGGTGGCGAGGACGGCGAGGCGGTTGTCGCCGCCGGCGTCGCGGGCCTCGACGCGGCCGAGACCGTCCCGTACCTGGGCCGTGGCCACGACGGGGCCGGTGCGCACCGGGCGCAGGAAGCGCAGGGCCAGGGAGGAGAGCGAGGTGCCCGGGGTCAGGGAGAGCGCCGCCTCCTCGACGGCCAGGGCGATCAGCCCGCCGCTCACCGTCTGCGACGAGTTCAGCCCGTCCTCGGTGCGGGGGAGCGTGGCTATGCCCGGTTCGCGGATCTCGCAGCGCGCGCGCTCGGCCAGCGGGACCTGGAGCCGTCCTCCGCGGGGGCGGGAGGCCAGGCCGGTCTGCGCCGATGGCATGATCATCTCTGGGTTCGGGGCGGCCATGAAGGACGCGGTGCAGAACGCCAGCTCGTCGCCGCCGGTGCCGGTGAAGACCACCTCGACGCCACAGACCGACTTCCCGGCCTTGACCAGCCGCGCCACGGTGTTGATGGTCCCGGACTCGTGCAGCGGGCGGTAGACGTGCACGTCGAGGTCGAGGGTGACCGGAACCCGCGGGGCGACGGCGGCCATGACGGCATGCCCGCACGCGGTGTCGGCCCAGACGGCGAGAATGGAGGTCCGGACGCTCGGCGTGCCGGGCACGAACATCTCGGGGACGATCGCCGCCGAGCCGCGCAGTTCGTCACCGACCCTGGTCAGCTCGAAACCGAGGTCGGACAGGATGTGCGTGCTCGGGCGCACGTCGCTGTCACTGCTCACGGAAGCCACGCTCCTGGTCCGGGGACGAGACGGGACGAGACGGGGCGGGGCGGGGGCACGTGACCTCGATGTCACGCCCGACGGCCGGAGCGCGCCGTCGCTGGCCTCGTCCTCCCCGGCGGCCGCCGGAGCAGGTGCTCCGCGCACCACACTAAGCAAATATCGACGTCACAATCAAAGGAATGTGGCCGCCACGGTCAGGGCTCCCAGTCCCCGTCGTCGCCGGTCAGACAGGTGGAGAGCCAGTCCGCGGCCTCGACGAAGTCGTGCCCCGTCAGCCGCTGGCCCGCGGGCGGGGCGGGCCGGTCGGCACGGGGATAGGAACCCAGGAACCGGATCTTCCGGCAGATCCGGTGCAGCCCCATCAGGGCCTCGCTGACCCCGCGGCCGCTGACATGCCCCTCCGCGTCGATCGAGAAGCAGTACCGGCCCAGCCCCTCACCGGTCGGCCGGGACTCGATCCGGATCAGGTTGACCTTGCGGACCGCCCACTCCTGCAGCAGCGCCAGCAGCGCGCCCGGCTCGTCCTCGGTCGGCCACACCACGATGGACGTCTTGTCCGCGCGCGTCGGCGCGGTCGTCGGGCCGGGACGTCCGAGCAGGACGAACCGGGTCGTGGCGTCGGCGGCGTCGTTGACGTTGGTCAGCAGCGCCTCCAGGCCGTAGCGCCGCGCCGTGAACTCCCCGGCGAAGCAGCAGTCGAACCGCCCGTCCCGAACCAGCCTGGCTCCCTCGGCGTTGGACGCCGCCGACTCCCACTCCGCGTGCGGCAGGTTCGCCGCCAGCCACCGGCGCACCTGGGCCTGGGCGACCGAGTGGCCGGTGACCGTCTTGACGTCGTCCAGCGTCGTGCCCGGCCGCACCAGCAGCGCGAAGCTGATCGGCAGCAGCACCTCGCGGCGGATGACCAGCGGCCGGCCGGTCGCCAGCTCGTCCAGTGTGGCGGTCACCGCGCCCTCGACGGAGTTCTCGATCGGCACCAGCGCCGCGGCGGCGTCCTCGTTGCGCACCGCGTCCAGCGCCGCCGCCACCGACATGGACGGGAACAGCTCGTGGGTGGCCGCCTCCGGCAGCGTGCGCAGCGCGGCTTCGGTGAAAGTCCCCTCAGGGCCCAGGTAGGTGAGGCGGGCGTGCGGGGCGTGGGCAGGCAAGACGTGTCTCCTGGGACCGGTTAGGCGGCGGTCGTCGCCTGCGGGGTGAAGGTCGGCGGTCACAGGTGCCTGAGCAGGGTGGTGGGGTTCTCGACCGCGTCGGCGACGAAGCGCAGGAAGGCACCGGCGGTGGCGCCGTCGCAGACCCGGTGGTCGAACGTGAACGAGAGCTGGGTGATCCGGCGGACGGCCAGCTCGCCGTCCACCGCCCACGGCCTGGGGAGGATCCGGCCGATGCCGATCATGGCCACCTCGGGATGGTTCACGATGGGCGTGGCGCCGTCGACGCCGAAGACGCCGTAGTTGTTCAGGGTGAACGTGCCGCCGGTCAGCTCGGCGGGGGTGAGCCGGCCCGCCCGGGCGGCGGCGGTCAGCCGGGTCACCTCGGCGGCGAGGCTGGCGGTGGTGTGGCCCTGGGTGTCGCGCACCACCGGGACGACGAGTCCACGCGGGGTCTGCGCGGCGAACCCGAGGTGGACGGCGCGGTGCCGGCGCACGCCGGTCGCGCGGCCGTCGGCGTCGGTGACGACGGTCGAGTTCAGGTCGGGGAAGTGGCGCAGCGCGGCGACGCAGACCCGGGCCAGCAGCGCCAGCACGCCGATGCGGGGCTCGGCGCCGCCCGCGTTGAGGGCGTCCCGGGCGGCGAGCAGCTCGGTGGCGTCCGCGTCGACCCAGGTGGTCGCGTCCGGCACCTCGCGCCGGCTGCGCCCGAACGCCTCCGCCGCGCGCCGCGCCAGCGGGCTCAACGGGACGACGTCCGCGCCGTCCGGGCCGGCCAGGTCCGCCGGTGCGGCCGGTGCGGCTGGTGCGGCTGGGGTCGCCAGGTCCGCCGGCGCGGCCGGGGTGGTTCGGGTGGCTGCGGTGATAGCCGCCTCGACGTCCCGGCGGCGGATCAGGCCGTCCGGGCCGGTGCCGGTGAGCTCACGCAGGTCGACGGCGTTGTCCCGGGCGAGCCGCCGGACCAGCGGCGAGATCACCTTGACCGCCTGCCGGGCGTCGCGCGCCGTCGGCATCGGCGCGGGTGGCGTCGGCACGGGTGGCGTCGACGGCAGGGACTCCGGGGCGGTCGTACCGACCAGCGACCGGTCAACGCGGCTGGCGCGGCTCGCGCGGCCGGCACGGCTGGCCGGCGCGGGCTCGGCGCGGGGGCCGTAGCCGATGAGGACCCTGCCGGGCCCTCCGCCCGCCGGCCCCGGAGCGCCGTCCGGGCCGTCCGGGCCGTCCGCCGGCTGTTCCGCGGATTCGTCGACCGTCACGGTGATCAGCGGGGTGCCGACCGGGACGGCGGTGCCGGGCGGGCCGGCGAGCGCGGTGACGACGCCCGCGTGCGGGCACGGCACCTCGACGACCGCCTTCGCCGTCTCGACCTCGGCCACCGGCTGGTCGACGACGATGACGTCCCCGATGCCGACCATCCAGCGGACGATCTCGGCGGAGGTCAGCCCCTCGCCGAGGTCCGGGAGGGCGAATTCGAGTACCGCGGCCACGGTGTCACTGCTCCCACTGGAGTCGGGCGACGGCGTCGAGGACGCGGTCGACGCTGGGAAGGTAGTGATGCTCGAGCATCGGCGGCGGGTACGGGATGTCGAACCCGGTGACCCGCAGCACCGGGGCGGCCAGGTGGTGGAAGCACCGCTCGGTGACCCGGGCGGCGATCTCCGCGCCGACGCCGCCGAAACCCGCGGCCTCGTGCACCACGACCGCGCGCCCGGTGGCCCGGACCGCCGCGCAGACCGTCTCGTCGTCGAAGGGCACCAGCGAGCGCAGGTCGACGACCGCCAGGTCCCAGCCCTCCGCGACCGCGGCCTCGGCGGCCCGCAGGCACACCGGCAGCGCCGGGCCGTAGGTCAGCAGCGTCGCCGAGGTGCCGGGCCGGCGGACGGCCGCCCGTCCGATCGGCCCGACCTCGGCGCGGGTGACCTCGGCGGGGGAGAGCCCGTCCTCGGTGGACCAGTAGAGCCGCTTGGGTTCCAGGAAGACGACCGGGTCGTCGGACGCGATCGCGGCGCGCAGCAGCCCGTAGCTGTCGGTGACGGTGGCCGGGGTGACCACGTGCAGCCCCGGGGTGTGCGCGTAGTACGCCTCGCTGGAGTCGCTGTGATGCTCCACGCCGCCGATGCCCCCGCCGTACGGCACGCGGATCGTGATCGGGAGCCCGACAGCCCCGCCGGTGCGGTTGCGCATCTTCGCCACGTGCGACGCGAGCTGCTCGAACGCCGGGTACGCGAAGGCGTCGAACTGCATCTCGACGACGGGCCGCAGCCCGTACATCGCCATGCCCACCGCGGTGCCGAGGATGCCCGCCTCGGCCAGCGGGGTGTCGAGGCAGCGCTGCGTCCCGAACTCGGCGGCGAGGCCGTCGGTGACCCGGAACACGCCGCCGAGCGCACCGACGTCCTCACCGAGCACGTGGACGTCGGGATCCGCCCGCAGCGAGTCGCGCAGCGCGGCGTTGAGCGCCTGCACCATCGTCGCCGCGCTCACCGGGCCTCGCCCCCGGCCGGGCCGGTGCCTGCCTGGTTGCTGCCTGCCTGGTTGGTGTCCGCGTGGTCGGTGTCCGCGGGGTCGGTCTCGGCGGCGATGCGGGCGGCCAGCTCGGCGGCCTGCTCCCGCAGCTGGCTGGTCGGACGGGCGTAGACGTGCGCGAACAGCGAGCCCGGGTCCACCGCGGGGGGCTCGGCGCCGAACTCGGAGCGCATCTCGGCGGCGAGCTCCTCGGCCGCCGCGGCCACGGCGGCCCCCGCCGCGTCGTCGAGGAGGCCGGCGTCGCGCAGATGCCGCTCCAGCAGTGTCACCGGATCCCGGGCCTGCCAGGCGGCGACCTCCTGCGCCGTGCGGTACCGGGTCGCGTCGTCGGCGCTGGTGTGCGCGTCCAGCCGGTAGGTGACCGCCTCGACCAGCACCGGCCCCCGTCCCGCCCGCGCGTGCTCGACCGCGGCGCCGAGCACGGCGTGCACCGCCGGCGCGTCGTTGCCGTCGACGAGACGTCCGGTGACGCCGTAGCCCACCGCCTTGTGAGCCAGCGTCGGCGCCGCGGACTGCCGCGCCAGCGGCACCGAGATCGCGTAGCCGTTGTTCTGCACCAGGAACACCACCGGCGCGTTCAGCACCCCCGCGAAGGTCAGCGCCTCGTGGAAGTCACCCTCGCTGGTGGCACCGTCGCCGACGAGGGCGAGGGCCACGACGTCCCGCGGCGCCCCCGGATCCGACGCCGCGCGCAGCCGGGCGGCATGCGCCAGCCCGACCGCGTGGCAGGCCTGGGTGGCCAGCGGGGTCGCCAGCGGCGCGATCCGGTGTTCCCGCGGGTCGTACCCACCGTGCGTGTGCCCCCGCATCATGGCCAGGACGTCCGCCGGCCGCACCCCGCGCGACACCACCGCCAGCGTGTCGCGGTAGGTCGGGAACAGCCAGTCCGTCTCCCGCAGCACCATCGCGGGGGCGATCTGGCACGCCTCCTGCCCGGTGGAGGCCGGATAGACCGCGATGCGGCCCTGCCGGGCCAGGGTGGTGGCCTGCTGGTTGTAGCGACGTCCCAGCACCAGGCGGCGGTGGAGCGCGCGCAGCAGCTCGGCGTCGAGCGCCCGCGCCGCCGGCGTGCCGAGCACCCGGGCCGGCTCGGGACCGGGCAGCAACGGCCCCGGGTCACGCCGCGGACCGTGGTAGACCGGACCGCGGTCGGTCGGGCCGTGGGAGCCTGGCGGCCCGGCGAGGCCGGACGCGGCGCTGGCGTCGAGGATCGTCATGGTCCACCTTCGGCAGTTGGCGGCGGAAAGGGTTCGAATGCGGCCCGTCGCCGGCTCTGCAGCCCGACCGAGACGCGGCGGTGCCCCTCACCACCCTGGTGAGCCGCCAACGCGAGGTCCGACGTTCAGGAAACGAGATGTGGCCAGCGGTGGCCGGGCGCGAGCTGTTCAGGTTCGCCGGCATGCCCGGTTCGGGCGCTGTCCGTGATCACGATCCTTCTCCGCTCGACTTCTTGGCACTGGCTGGGCTTCGCGGCTTCCCGTTGACGGTATCCAGGCGGTAGCCGGCCGCTGCCAACCGATTTTCCGCCTCTGCTCGACGGCTGGACCGTGTTCAGAATCACCCTGGGGGTTCGGGTATGGCATCAGCTGCGTGGGTCATGTCGTAGGGAAACACGGGCAGAATCTTGCGGTTGTTCTCCGCGTGACACCTTGACTACTCGGTTTTCCGGTAATAGTGGTGGCATTTCAATGGCTGGTCGGTGCTTGCCTATCAGACTCGTTTCTGTTCCTGTTTTGCCTGGTAAGAGGCATGATCGAAATCTGTCGGCCGGAATTTTCCGCAGTGGATGTGAGTAGTGCGGCACGGTATCCGCTGGCCGTGACGCGCAGTGCTCCCACGGGCCGGATGTCCAATTTCCGGGCGGCCGCGGCGCCGCCTGAATCCGCCGGACTTTCGGCCCTCCCGACCTGTGACCAGGGTCTCCGTCGGGGCCGCCGAAAGTGCCCTCGACGATTGTCATCCTGCCGTCCGGACCCGTTTCAGATCCTATTGGGTTGGGACGGACGAGCCAAAGCGCCCGGCCGGCTGAATGGCTCCGCCGTCGCTCCGAGTGCTGCTTCTGCCCCCGTGCAGGTGTCGCCGTCCGCACCCGGCCCCAGAGCAAGATCGAAGCGTGGCGGCGGAGAAGCGTGGCGGCTGGGTGAGTCCACAGGCTCGCTGACTCGCCACACATCAACTGCGCACACTCCGGGGTGCCCGCCGAGTCGAGGTGTGTGGCTGAACGTGTGCGCTTGGTGGGCTGTCGGTGTTCGCTGTTCGGGGGGTGGTGGTGGGGAGGCGGATCTTGACGGCTTGGCTGAGTGAACGCATACTCGCCCGAATGTCGAACGGTGGGAACGGCGGGCCGGAACCGAGGGCACTCCCGATACCGGCGGACTGGGATGACGTCACTCCCGGCTGGATGACGGCGGCACTCGCCAGCCGGCACCCGGGCTCGGAGGTCGGCGAGGTCAGGCTGGTCCTCCGGGACGACGGCAACAACCGCCGTGCCCGGTTCGGCGTCACCTACAGCGCGGGCACCGGCCCGGACACCGTGTTCTGCAAGGCGGAGGGCCTCGGCGAGCACCGGGTGCTGCACCGCAACAACGGGAACATGTTCAACGAGCCGGACCTGTTCGCGTCCGGTGCCCCCCTCCCGGTCGATCATCCCGCCTCGTACCTGGTCGTCATCGACCGTCCGGCCGAGGACTACGTGATCGTCATGGAGGACGTGACCGGGCGCGGTGCCGATCCTCGCGACGCCACCCGGCCGATGACACCCGACCAGGTCGCGCACGGGCTGCGCGGGCTCGCCCGGCTGCACAGCCGGTACTGGGGGTTCTCCGGCGAGACGGACCCGGAGCTGGCCTGGGTGCGGACCTGGGCGGCGACCGAGGGCTTCGCCGGGGCGCTGCGCACGCGCGTGCCGACCGGGGTCGAGCGCGGCATCGACCTGCTGCCCGACGAGGTCAGGTCGCGCAGCGCCGACGAGCTCGTCGGGCTGTGGTGGCGCTACGTGGAGTCGCTGGCCGCGGACCCGCCGACCCTGCTGCACGGAGACGCCCACATCGGCAACACCTACGTCCTGCCCGACGGCGACGTCGGGTTCCTCGACTGGCAGGTGGCGCGGCGCGGCGGCTGGTCGCAGGACGTCGGCTACTTCCTGGTGGGCTCGCTGACGGTGGCGGACCGGCGTGAGCACGAGGCCGACCTGGTCGCGGAGTACCTGGGGGCGCTGGAAGTGCCGGGGGAGCGGCGCCCGTCGCCGGAGGCCGGCTGGCTGTCCTACCGTGCCTCGGCGGCCTACGGTCTCGCGGTGTGGCTGTCGACGCTGGGGACCGACGGCTGGCAGCGCCGGGACGTCTCGCTCGCCCTCGCCGAGCGGTACGGGGCGGCGTTCGTCGAACTGGAGACCGAGGCGGCGCTGGACCGCCTGCGCCCCTGAGCCCCTGAGCACCCGCGTCCCTGAGCACCAGCGCCGGCGGCGCCCGGTCGTTGCGGGCCATAAAAAAGTGAACGTACACTTATCGGCTGTGCATCCGTTGTCTGAGCGCAAGGACGGTAAGCCGGGAAGCGGGCCGCTGGCGGGGGTGAAGGTCGTCGAGCTCGCCGGCCGCGGGCCGGGGCCCTTCGGCGCGATGATCCTCGCCGATCTGGGGGCCGAGGTCGTCCGCGTCGCCCGGCTCGAGGACGTCGCGCCGAGCGAGGCAGAGAGCGCGACCGAGCGTTCCCTGAAGGGGCACCGCCGGATCGACCTGCTGACCCGCGGACGCCGGTCCGTCGCGCTCGACCTCAAGCATCCCGGCGGCGTCGAGGCCGTCCTGCGGATGGTCGACCGGGCGGACGTCCTCGTCGAGGGGTACCGGCCGGGGGTGGCCGAGCGGCTCGGGCTGGGGCCGGACGAGTGCCTGTGGCGCAACCCCCGGCTGGTGTACGCGCGGATGACCGGGTTCGGGCAGGAGGGCCCCTACGCCCGCAGCCCCGGGCACGACATCAACTACGTCGCCCTCGCCGGGGCGCTCGATCCGCTGCGCCGCCCCGGCCAGCCGCCGGCCCCGCCGCTGAACCTGCTCGGCGACTTCGGCGGCGGCGGGATGCTGCTGGCCCTCGGCGTGCTCGGCGCGCTGGTCGAACGCGCCCGGTCCGGGCTCGGGCAGGTCGTCGACGCGGCGATGGTCGACGGGGTGGCGCTGCTGACCACTCTGTTCCACGGGATGCGCGCCGAAGGACTGTGGTCCGACGAGCCCGGGTCGGACATCCTCAGCCTGGCGGCGCCGTTCTACAACGTCTACGAGACGTCCGACGGCCGGTACGTCGCGGTCGGGGCGGGCGAGAGCCAGTTCTACGCGGAGCTGCTCCAGCGGCTCGGCCTCGGCGACGAGCTGCTGCGCCAGCAGGGCGACCCCACGACCTGGCCGGCGGGCCGGGCCGCGCTGGAAGCGGTCTTCCGCACCCGCACGCTGGCCGAGTGGACCGCCGAGCTGGAGGGCACCGACACCTGCTTCACCCCGGTGCTGACGATGGAGGAGGCCACCCGCCACCCGCACAACGTCGAACGGCGGACCTTCGTCGAGGTGGACGGCGTCGTCCAGCCGGCACCCGCCCCACGGTTCAGCCGGACCCCGGCGGGGCCGGGCGGGCCACCGGCGGCCGCGGGCCAGCACACCCGGGAGGTCCTGCTCGACTGGGGCTTCGCCCAGGACGACCTCGACGCGCTGCTCGCCTCCGGCGCGGCCCTCCAGGCCCCGACCCGCGAGACGCCCAGCGACGCCGGGCCGACGTGATCACCCGAGCCGGCCGAGTCACCTGAACCGGCCGAGTCGGCCGAGTCGCTCGCGCATCCCGCGGACCGGGGCACCGAAGCCCCGGTTCCGGGACCGGTGGCCGGCCGCCAGCCCGACGGCGTCGCCACGAGCTCCAGCACGCCGCTCACTGTCGTGCCCGCCCGCGGCGCCCCGGCGGGCGCGGCGGGGTCGCGCAGCTCGTACCCCGCCATGGCCTCGGTCCCGCTCAGGAAGACGACCGGCGTGACCCGGTCCACCGCGAGACCCGCGACCCCACCGGCGGATCTCCCCGCGCCGAAGCAGACCCGCACCGCGGCCTCGACCGACCTGCGCGCGCCCGCCGCGTCGGATGGGCCCGGCGGCACCGAGCCCACCACGAGGCTGTCCGCGATCCGGGCGACCTCGTCCGCCCGGCCCCCGCCGACGCTGAGCACGAGACCCGGACCGGGACTCCACAGCAGCGAGAACGACCGTCGGTCACCGATCCCGGTGCTGAGGAGGAACCCGCCGTGACCGTGGACGACGGCGGGCAGCACCGTCTCCCAGCCGGCGCCTGGAGCATGCGCGACCTCGGCGGCCAGGTCGACCGCCGGGCCGCGCCGGACACCGATCCCGTATGTCGCCGGCCCCACCGGGAGGTCCCCACCGGTGCTGGCGTTCCCGGTGCTGGCGTCAGCGTCGTCAGATCGGGCACTCGCGGGCCGGGCGCCCGCGCGGTCGGCGGGCGCGGCGGCGTAGACCACCCGCACCTCGAAATGGTCGCGCCGCGGGCCGCGGACGTCCCGGAAGTACTCGCCTTCGCGTGACTGCCGGCGGAACCCGGCGGGAACCCACCCCACCCGCACTCCCCAGACCTGCTCCCGGATCTCGACGGTGTCGGCGGTGCTGAGCCGGCTCGGCCGCTGATGCCGCGGCCAGTCGCGCGGCGCCGCCACGACCGCGTCGGCGGCCAGGAGCGCGGCAAGCGTCACTGCGGCCGCGCCGACCACGGGTAACCCGCGGAGCCACCGACCACCGCCGGTGACTCCTTGAGGCCCGTCGGCGGGATGCCTCCGATGTCTCCCGGTCACGAGATGGTCACCGGTGGGCAGGTCAGCAGCCAGGTCGCGCTGGCACAGTAGTCCTGTTTCCTGACCTTCCACCCGTCGGCGGTCCGGATTACGCGGACCGAGCCGTACCACGAGACCTTCGCCACCCCGCCGACCGCCTGTTCCTGGGCTTCCACCTGAAAGGCGAGCACGGCTTCGGTCTCGTTCAGGAAGGTGACCGGCCCGGTTGACGCGACCCGAATGCTTTCCAGCAGCTCCCGGTTGGTCCGTAGCGCCCCGTCCATGGAGGTGCGTAGGCCCTCGCCGCCCTCCACTCGGTCAAGGGTGTCCTGCGGGTCCGTTCCAGGGCCGGTGGTGAAGGCGCCGTGCACCACTTGCTCGACCTGGAGCGACTGTCCCGGGTCTGGGGAGATGTCCGGCTCCGGCCCGACGACGAGACTCTCGGCGATCCTCCGGGTGTCGGCCTCCGACGGCCCCCACACGGTGAGCACGACCGCCGGCTCCGGACTCCAGGTCAACCAGAAGGTCAGATCCTCTCCGGTGTAAGCCCCGTGCGCAGGCGGCGCGTACGTATAAGTCGGGTGGCCGCGCACATCCGCTGCCCGGATCGGTTTCGCCACATCGGCCTCGCCGATCGCTTCGGTTATCCGCCGCATCCTGGCCTCAAGATCCAGGTCGGGACCGCGGCCGACCGCCACCGTGTAGCCCCGGCTCTCCGGTGCGTCGCGCACCTGGTGGGGTGCGAACCTCGCGGTCGTCGGAAGGCTGTTGTAGGTAGTGACGATCTGGAACCGGTCGAGGTCCGAAGTCGATCCCCAGAGGTTCTGGGCCTCGCGGGAACGCACGCCGTACCCGTCCGGCAGCCAGTGGACGTCCACTCCGTACACCGTGTCGAGCGGTGATCGCAGGATGCTGGTGTCGGCGGGGTACATCGCCGACTTCTTCTCGGGGAGGACCTGCGGGACGACCACCGCGCCGACGGCCGCGACCGCCAGTGCGACGGCGGCGGTGAGCGCCTTGCGTCGGCGGTGGCGGCGTCCACGTTCGATCACGTGCTGCGCCAGGCCGGGGGGCTGGTGGATGATCCGGGCGGCCGAGGTCATCGTCGCCCGCAGGCGCAGCTCGAAGCCGGGGTCCGCGTCTGTGTCAGTCATGGGCGCCGCTCCTTTCCGCGGGGGTGTACTCGGGGCCGAGGACGGTGCGCAGCCGGGCCAGTCCGCGGGCGGCGTGGGTCTTGACGCTGCCCGGGGTGCAGCCGACGGCGGTCGCTATCTGGGCCTCGGTGAGATCGTCGAAGTAGCGCAGCACGATCACGGCGCGTTGGCGCGGTGGGAGCTGGCGCAGCGCGGCGAACAGCTGGTCGCGGGTGAAGAGCGCGTCCGTGCCGTCCGGGGCGATGTCCGCGATCGGCTCCGTGGCGGCGTCGAGCGGGTCCTCGCCCGTGTGCGGGTCACCGGCCAGGAAGACGGCGGTGCGCAGCATCGCGGTGCCGCGGGCGGCGACGAAGAGCTCGAACGTCGCCGTCTTCGAGGCGGAGTGTTCCGCCATTGATGTCCCTCCCAGCCGCCGTCCTCGGCTCCCCACTGGATGCCGCCGGAACGTCGGTCACCTTCAAGACGCAGGCGGGTGGGAAATCGGTGGACATGCGACCCGAGGAAATGCGAAAAAATTGTGCGGACGGCCCCGGACGGGAAACCGGGGCCGTCCGCACCCGGTCAGCCGACGGCCACGGTCAGCCGACGGGCACGGCCTCCGGCCGGGGGATGGTGCCGGCGGCGACCAGGGCGGCCCGCTCGTCGGCGTCGAAGCCAAGAGCGTCGAGCACCTCGTGGGTGTGCTCGCCCAGCCGGGGGATGGTGCGCTGGGCGGCGGGCCGGGCCGCCGGGCCGAACCGGAGCGGGAACGCCGGCTGGTCGATCCGGCCCCGCTCACCCCAGTCGAAGCTGACGACCCGTCCGAGCTGCTGGTTGACCGGGTCGTCGACCAGCCGGGCGATGAACCCCGTGCGGTCCACCTCGGCGACGAGTTCCGCGGGTACCCCAGCTGCCTGGAGCCGGGCCACCCAGTCCGCGGCGGCACCGGTGCGGAACACCGCCTCCAGCAGCTCCTCGGCGGGCTGGCGCTCGCCGCGGCGGGTCCGCAGCGGTGGCGGGTGCTGCGGCAGGCCGACGTCCGCGGCGCCCTCGCCCGCCACGGCCTCTCCTGTCGCGACCCCGCCCGCCACGGCCTCGCGTAGCCGTTGCCACGCCGCCGCGTCGGGCACCGCGAGGGCGAGCCACGCGCCGTCGCCGCACCGGTAGATCCGGTACGCCGCGCCGTAGCCGGTCTGGTCGTGGTCCAGGACCGGGCCCTCGACGACGGCGCCGTCCGCGACGAACGCGCCGGACTTCAGCATCAGCGCCGCGCCGAGCAGGGACGTCTCCACCGACTGGCCCGCGCCGCCGCGGCGGCGCGCGTACAGGCCGGCGAGCACCGCGCAGGCCGCCACCCATCCGCTGGTGACGTCGATCGCGCCCCAGACGAGGAACGTCGGCGGCTGGCCCGTCCCGCCCTGGGACGCCTCGACGCCGGACAGCGCCTGCATCAGGTGATCATTGGCGGGCAGGAGGGCGCGGGGGCCGGTCGCCCCGAACCCGCTGGAGTGGCTGTAGACGACGTCGGGGTTGACGGCGCGCACCGTCGCCTCGTCGTAGCCGAGCCGGTCGGCGAGGCCCACCCGCGAGTTGTGGTGGACGACGTCGCTCCAGCGGAACAGCCGGGCGAGGACGTCCGCGGCGCCGGGCGCCTTCATGTTCATCGCGACGGCCCGCTTGCCGCGCTGGCCGGCGGCGAACATGGGCTCCATGCCGCGGTGGACGTCCCCGGTGCCCGGCTCCAGCTTGATCACGTCGGCGCCGAGCTCGGCGAGGATCAGCGGGGCGATCGGCCCGGCGAGGTAGGCCGACACGTCGAGGACCCGGACGCCGGTGAGCAGCCGCGCGCCCGGGTCGGGCCGGCTCGGGCCGCCCGCCGCGCCCGCCCCGGTCTGAGCGCTCGGTGTCAACGCGGCGCCCGGTGCCGACGCCGTGCCCGGTGTCGACGCGGTGCCCCACGGCTTCACCCGGCCGACCGGCCCCAGTGCCGTGATCGTGCCGCGGTCGGGGTCGTCGCGCTCCACGCTCAGCCCGATCTGCCGGACGTGCGGGTCCAGCAGCGCCTCGCCGGGGCGGAGCACCGGCTCGCAGCGGAAGTTCGCCCCGGCGAGGTCCCGCAGCCACCAGGACCGGTCGCGGGTCGCGAACGCGCGCGCCCACCGCTCGCTGCGGTCGGCCATCGCGCCGGACACCAGGTCGGCGGTGTAGCCGTTCTCGCTCGGCGGCTCGTTCATGTGCTCGAGGAACGCCTCGTAGGCGCCCTTGGCACCGAACCACAGCTGGACGTACCCGCCGTCGGCGCACCGGTACGCCAGCGTCTCCGCGGGCCCCTGCTCCTTCCAGAGCAGCCTGACCGACGGCGAGGAGTTCTCCACCCGCCCGATGATCATCGGGAGGATCGCCTGGAGGCCGTCGACGAGCGAGGTCTCGGCCCAGCCGCCGCGGCCGGTCGACTCCCGCTCGTAGAGCCCGGCCAGGGCGCCCACCGTCGCCGCGAGACCGGCGCCCGCGCTGGCCACGGTGAGGTCGGCGAACGCCGGGCCGGGACGGTTCGCCCTGATCTGGGTGAGCAGGCCGGACCGGGCCGCGAGGAGGATTTCCAGGCCCTCGGTTCCGCCCCCCGCGTTGAAACCGTCCCCGACGCGGACGGCGACCAGCCGCGGGTTGGCCCGGCCGAGGTCCGCGCTGCCCAGCCCCCGAAGCTCGATCGCCTCCTCCGGCCCGGCCAGGAAGACCACGTCGGCGTCGCGGGTGAGCGCGGCGATGGTCTCCGCTGCCGCGGGCTCACCCTCGTCCACCTCGATGATCTGCTTGCCGTGATCCCAGACCCGGCTGAATTCCACCCCCGCGTCCAGGGTGGGACGGCGGCGCGAGCGCACCCGCGTCACCCGCGCGCCGAAGTCGCGCAGCAGCGCGCCGGGGAGGCTGGCGGCCAGCCCCGCGCCGACCGCGCTGACCCCCAGGGCGACCTCGACCACCCGGATCCCGGCCAACGGAGCGGCGCTGTCGGCGCCGATGGTGCTCGTGGTGCTCGTGGTGCTCGTGGTGCCGGTGGTCCCGTCGGCCGACTGCGGTAACTCCGAGTCCGATCGTGATGTCGCCGTGCTCATCGAGCCCCTCCAACCGGTGGCGGCCGGCGGGACCCGCCAGCCGAGGGAGATTTTCGACGTAGACGTCGGCCAACTCTCTCCGGTGGGCGGGGCGGCGTGCAAGGCCGCCGTCCGCGACCTCCCGGTGGCCTGACCTGCGAGGCTCGCCGCTCTGACCAGCAGGGGCCCGCCCCGTGGCCCGCAGTGCGTGCGGCACCTCGCTGGCGTGACCCGCGATGCCTCGCTGGCGTGACCTGCGATGCGCCGCCGGCGTGACCTGCGGCGGCCGGCGATGTGACCTGCGGTGCCACGCTGGCGTGACCTGCGGTGGCCTGAGCAGCTCACCCGATTCGCCCGGTTCGACCGCTTTGTGGCACTTTCGTGCGCGTGGCCGAATGTACCGTGGTCATAGCCGGACGCGGTGTATCCGCTGGTCATCCCCGTTGATCGCTCCTGGTTGCCATCCGCTTGCTGTGCGTCCTGGATTCGCGGCGAGAGACCTCCGCCACAACTGCGGATGTTCCTATCAGTACGGGCAGTAATCGATGCATGGGTATAGGTATCTCTCGCGCACAGTTGCGCCGATCCGCCAGGACCGTTGATCAGTTGGTTTCGGCCTGTACCCAACGCCCGCGGACGGGTTGGGGAAGCGTCTGATGGGTCTGCTCGACGCGATCACGAACATGGGTCACACACCGGCGCACGTCCGCCCGCTGACCCCGGGCGACCGCGCCTATCTCGCCTTCGTCCGGCGCAATCCCGGTGAGTACCAGGACATCGGTGCGCTGCTGCACTTCGACGGCCCCCCGCTGGACCTGCCGGCCCTGCGGGCCCACGTGGCCGAGCGGCTGCGCGACCCGCGGGCCCGGATGCTGACCGACCGTCTCGACACGGTGCGGGTCTGGTCCCCCGAGCGGGGCGCGTCGGCCGAGGAGACCCGCTGGGTCTCCGACCCCGACATGAACCTCGACGACCACGTCGTCGTCTTCGACCTGCCCCCCGCCGACGGGGACGCCGCGGCGGGGCAGGCTGCCGACGCGTCCCACGACGCCCGGCTGCGGGCCGCCGTCGACGCGATCGTCGCCCGGCCGATCGACCTCACCCGGCCGCCGTGGATGCTCTACCTCCTGCGCGACCCGACCCCGGGCGCGACGGGCACCGCGCTGGTCTACCGATCCAGCCACGTCCAGCAGGACGGCTTCGCGCTCTACCGGGTGATGTACCTGCTGTTCGGCGAGAGCGACGAGGTCGATCTCGGGCTGGCTCCGACGATCCGCCGCCCCCGCCCGGCCGACTACGCCCGGTTCGTCGGCCGCGGGATCTCCTGCCTGCTGCCGACCCGGCGCCTCGAGTCCTGGGGCGGCCCGCCGAGCGGCCCGGCGCGGCACACCTGGGTGACCACGGAGCTCGCCACGCTGCGCGCGGTGGCCCGCCGGCACGGCGTCACCGTGAACGACGTCTACCTCGCGGCGCTCGCCGGAGCACTGCGCGCCTGGTCGCTGCCGGAGTGGGAGCGCAGCGGCCGCCAGGTGCACGCGCTGATGCCCATCAGCATCCGCTCCGCGGCCGAACAGGACGTCCTGTCCAACCACAGCACCGGGGCGCGAGTCCCGCTGTTCTGCGGTGAGCCCGACCCGGCCCGGCGGGTGGCCATGATCGCGGCGGAGACCCGCCGGATGAAGCAGGGCGGGCTGGGCCTGGTGGAGCGCCACCACTTCCCGCTCATGGCGGCGAAGGCCACCCAGCGCATGCTCGCGAACGTCGGCAGCTACCCGGCCCAGATCAACAAGATGGCGCTGGTGGCGACCAACGCCCGGTCGATCCGCGGCCCGCTCTCCATCGCCGGCCGCCGGATGACCGGGCTGATCGGCATGGGCCCGCTGCTCGTCGGACGTCAGCACCTGGCCGTGGCGATGTTCGGCGTGGACGACCGGGTCGGGGTCACGTTCGTGGCCAGCGAGAGCGTCCCGGACCACGCCCGGCTCGCCGATCTGTGGCTGGCCGAGCTGGCCGCGCTGGGCCGGTCCGACTCGCCCGTCGGGGTGAGCGTGCCGACCCAGCGCCTGTCCTCGGCATCGGCCGCGGTGACGGCCGTCATGGCCGGCGCGGGGCCCGGCGCTGTCTCAGGTGCCGTCTCGGGCGCGGTGACCGGTGCCGTCCGAACCGAGGTCGGCGCCCTCATCCGCCCCTGGCGCCGCCGCCCCACCACCCCGGCAGCCCCCGCCATGTGACTGTCACGTGACCTGTCGGAACCGGCCCGCGTCGGGCCCAGCGAAGCGGGGGGGGGGGGGGGGGGGGGGGGGGGGGGGGGGAGC
>NZ_CASGGV010000292.1:0-59563 GCF_949319125.1 Frankia sp. Hr75.2
CGGCGAGGCGCAGGCGGGAGAGCAGGCCCGGCAGCCCGGCCAGCCGGGTCAGCTCGGCGCGGCAGTCGGGACATCCGTCCAGATGAGTCTCCACCGCGGCGCGTTCTCCGGGGGCGAGCGCGCCGAGCACGTAGCAGCCGAGCGTGACGCGCAGCGCCGAGCAGGTGTCGGTCACGGCGCCCACCCCTGCTCCTCCAGCGCCAGCCGCAGCGCGCGCAGGCCGTAGTAGACCCGGGACTTCACCGTGCCCTCCGGAATATCCAGCGCCGCCGCCGCCTCGGCCACCGAGCGGCCGAGGAAGTACGTCTCGACCAGCGCGGCGCGGTGTTCCAGGCTGAGTGTGCGGAACGCCTCCGCGACCTGCCAGCTTTCCATCGCCCGTTCCAGGTCGTCGCCGGCGGGCAGCGACGCCAGGACGTCGCCGGGCAGTTCGGCCGGGCGGGCCCGGCGGGCGCGCTGCTCGTCCACGACGATCCGGGCCGCGACGGTGAACAGCCACGGGCGCAGCGGCCGGTCGTCCGCGCCGAGCTTCGGCGCCTGCCGCCAGGCCCGCAGCATCGTCTCCTGCACGACGTCCTCGGCCCGGCCGCGGTCACCGGTCAGCCGGGTGGTGAAGGCGAGCAGTGCCGCCCCGTGCTCGGCGTGCACGGCACGCACGAACACGGCCCCGGGGTCGTCCACCCCGGGCCGGCCGCCGCGGCGCAGTCCCACATCCCCCCTTCACGGGCAGAACGGCTGTTCGGTTCAGCGGCCGCGCTGTCGGACGGGTGACAGCGGTCACGGTGAACCGGGACGGCCCGTGCCGCGTGACATCTCACGTCCGCACCGGTTCCCGGCCCTTCCGAGGCGCTGGCCCTTCCGAGAGACAGGAGAACATGTGATGCACCGTCCGCATACACGTACCGCGGCCGCACTGGCGACCGGCGTCATGCTGCTCGCCCTCACCGCCGCCTGCGGGGGCGGCGACGACACCGCCGCCGCGCCGGCGGCCTCCCAGCCCGCCGCGGCCACGGCCGCGCCGTGGACCGGTGCGCCGAGCGCGGGCGCGACCGCGGGAGCAGGCGCCCCGGCGGCGCCGACGGCGACCGGCACGACCGTCACGGTCACCGCGACCGAGTTCGCGCTCAAGCTCTCCCAGGACACCTTCACCGCGGGCACCTACACGTTCGTCACCACGAACGACGGCCAGGCGATCCACGCCCTGGAGATCGAGGGACCGGGCGTGAGCGGCTCGGAGACAGCGGACCTCGGGCCGGGCCAGTCCGAGGGACTCACCGTCACCCTCAGCCCGGGCACGTACAAGCTGTACTGCCCCGTCGGCAACCACGAGTCGCGGGGCATGTCCACGGAGATCACCGTGACCTGACCTCGCCCCGCCTGGTCGTGGTCCGCCTGGTCGTGGTCCGCCTGGCCGTGGTCCGCGTCCGGGGCGGCGCCGGGCTAACGTCGGGAGGGTGAGCGTCCAGCCCCCGCGAACACGGCCCGCCGGCCTGCCCGTCGACCTGCGCAGCGACACCGTCACCCGGCCCACGCCCGGCATGCGCCGCGCGATGGCGGAGGCGGAGGTCGGCGACGACGTCTACCGCGAGGACCCGACCGTCCGCGAGCTCGAGGAGCAGGCCGCCGTGCTGCTCGGGCACGAGGCCGCGCTGTTCGTGCCGAGCGGCACCATGGGCAACTTCTGTGCCCTGCGCGCCGGCGCCCCGGTGGGCACCGAGGTCGTCGCCGACACCGACGCGCACGTCGTCACCTACGAGCTCGGCGGGCTCGCCGCCCTCGGTGGCGTGCAGACCCGGACCCTCAGCGGCCTCGCAGAGACGCTCGACCCGGCCGACATCGCGGCCCAGCTGCGCGCGTTCCCGGTCGCGCACAACTACAACATGGTCCGGACGAGCGTGCTCGCGGTGGAGAACACCCGGGCCCGGGCCGGTGGTCGGGTGTGGCCCCTGGAGCGGCTCGACCGGCTGCGGCTGATCACCGAGGATGCCGGGGTGGTCCTGCACTGCGACGGCGCCCGCCTCTGGAACGCGGCGGTGGCGCTCGACGTCCCGCCGCGCCGCCTCGGCGAGATCTTCGGGACGCTGTCGGTCTGCCTCTCGAAGGGCCTCGGCGCCCCGGTCGGCTCCCTCGTCGTCGGCGGCGCCGAGCACGTCGAGCGGGCCCGCGAGTGGCGCAAGCGGCTCGGCGGCGGGATGCGCCAGGCCGGGGTGCTCGCCGCCGCCGGCCTGTACGCGCTGCGGCACCACCTCGACCGCCTCGCCGACGACCACCGCCACGCCGCCGCGCTGGCCGCGACCCTCGCCGACGCGGCACCGCGGCGGGTCCACCCGGAGCGCACCGAGACCAACATGGTGCTCGTCGACGTCCC
Source organism: Frankia sp. Hr75.2 (assembly GCF_949319125.1). NCBI lineage: Bacteria > Bacillati > Actinomycetota > Actinomycetes > Frankiales > Frankiaceae > Frankia > Frankia sp. Hr75.2. Next base: position 2,369 of record NZ_CASGGV010000292.1, read on the forward strand.
GGACGCGGCCGCCTTCTGCGCGCAGGCGGCGGACGGCGGTGTGCTCGTCGGCCTGGCCGGTCCGACGACGATCCGGATCGTCACCCACCTCGACGTCGACGACACCGCGATCCGCCGGGCCGGGGACGTCCTCGCCCCGCTGCTGAACGCCCTGCCACCAGCCGGTTCCTGACCGCGGCGCCGAGGTGTCAGGGGCCGTAGGCCCTGGTCGGGTGGATGAGGACGGCGGCGCGGCGCTGTTCGGCCATCACCCGGTCGTAGGTGTCCCAGTCGTCGTGGGTACCACCGGCGGCGGTGAAGATCTCCCGCAGCAGCAGCCGGAGACGCTCCGCGTCGACCTGATCGTGGGGGTCGTCGGGCCCGACGATCTCCGCCGTGCCCTCCACGGTGGCCCACCGCCACCCGGACCGGAACGTCGCGCTGACCTGCGGCCGGCGGCGCAGGTTGGCCAGCTTCGTCCGACCGTAGGTCACGAAGGCCACGACCGGCGCGGGCTCCCGCGGATCGGGCGGCAGCGGATGGGGCATGAACGCGGCGTTCACCACAGAGGCCTGGATGCTCCCGTCGGCGCGGCTGGTGGAGATCACGGCCAGCCCGCTCTCCGCACGCCCCAGCTCGGCTGCCGCCTCGACGACGGGCCACGGTGCCGCCGCGGTGAACATCTCCCCGGCGAGGCCGAACCCGAAGGTGAACGTCAGCAGGTCCCGCGCCGTGATCGGCCGCCGCGCCGGGACGGTGTCGTCGAGCGGGCCGTCCGGATGGCACAGCACCCGCCGTCCTGCCAGCTCCGGAAGCAGCCGGTCGACCGGCTCGTCGAGGTCCACCAGCCCGTCGTCGACCAGGGTCATCGTCACCGCGGCCGTCATCGGCTTGGTCGTCGAGGAGATCCGGAACATGGTGTCCCGCGCCATCGGGGCGCCGCCGACGGCGAGGGCGCCCAGCGCCTCCACGTGCACGTCGTCCCCGGCCGCGACGAGGGCGACCAGGCCGGGGACGAGGTCGTCCCCGGCGTCGTCTCCGACGTGGCGCGCCGCCGTCCGGTGAAGAAGATCCCTGCCCTCGTCCGCCAACCGCACGCCCACAGTTCCTCCTCGGCTCCCACGCGTCGACCCGATGGTCCCTTCCCAGGTCAGACCGCCGTAGACCGCGAATGTGTCCCAGGGGTCCTCACCGTCCGTGGAAGCCGCTTCGGAGGGCGTGCCGGTGGCCCAGTGGATCGACGGACCGGCATGGACGCGGCCGTTCGCGCCTGTGCGGCCGACTCTGTTCGGAGTGACGGTCAACAGCGCGACCGGCTCCATGCCGGCCTTCCGCGTCGGCGCCGTCCGGCTCTGGGACAGCGGCACCCGCTGGTCCGAGATCCAGTTCGCCCGGGGCGAGTTCGAGTGGACGATCGTCGACCGGCAGGTGGCCGGTGCGGAGCACGCGGGGCTACCCGTCCTGTTCGTCCTCGGCGGCACACCCCCCTGGGCGAGCCCGGGCGGGGCGCGCGGGCTCTATCCGGACGGCACCCGTGCCACGCCACCCGATGACCTCGCTGACTGGGACGTGTTCGACCGAGCCCTGGCCAAGCGGTACCGGGGCCGGATCGAGGCCTACGAACTGTGGGTGCTCGGCAACGACCGCCGCTTCTTCGACGGCCCGGTGGAGACCCTCGTCGAGATGACCCGCCGGGCAAGCCGCGTGATCCGTGCGGTGGACCCGGCCGCCAGGCTGGTGTGCCCGGGGATGGGGAACCTCGAGACACCGGAGGGCCAACAGACGCTGCGGCGCTTCGCCGAGCTCGATGGCTACGACCACTGCGACGCGGCGGGGATCAAACTGCATCAGCGCAGCGCCGCCGACCCACCGGAGTCGATGCTCGGCATGGCGATGACCGTCGACAAGATTCTGCACGACACCGGGAACCATCCGCCGCTGTGGAACACCGGGACCACCTACAGGATCCGTTCCCGGACCGCGCTCGACGATGTCACCGCCCGCAACTACGCCGTGCGCTTCTTTCTCGCCGGCATCTACGCGCGGGATCTGAACCTCGAACGCATGTACTTCTACAACTGGGGCGGCACGAAGATCCCGCTGGTCCTACAGGCCGTCGGGGGCGCGCCGACCGGGGCGGCGCTCGCCGTCGAGCAGCTTCAGCGCTGGCTCCACGGCGCCAGCAGCCGGTCCTGCGGGCGCGGTGTGGCCGTCGGCCAGCCCGAGAACGTCTGGCAGTGCGAGTTCGAGGTGCGCGACGCCGAAGGAACGCACAGCGCCTTCATCCGCTGGACCCATGACGGCACCGCCGCGACGACGGCCGGCCCGCGCACCCGGACGGTTCGCCATCTCGACGGCACCACGACCGAGACGACGGCGGGCGAGCCGATCCTCGTCGGAGAGGAGCCGATCCTCGTCGACCTGGAGGACTGACCGCCGCCTCGCCGATTCTCACCGCCAGCACCGCCGGCCGGAGCGGGCTCTCAACGCGGCGGCGGGGCGGTTCGACTCAGGCGGGCGAGGGCGACGTCCATGACCTGTACCCGGCCGGGAAGCGGGCGGGTGCCGTCCCACCAGGTGATCGTGGCGATCTCCGCGTCGGGTGTGAACGGGTGGGAGGCACCGGCCCGTCCCGTGAAGACCGCGGCGTACTCCGTCCGGGACGGGGCGGCCAGGCCGAAGTGCGCGAGGCCCGCGAACACGAGCGCCTCGGCCTCGTACCCGGACTCCTCGCGCAGCTCGCGGACGGCTGCCTGCCGGGGTGTCTCCCCGGGCTCGATCGTGCCGCCGGGCAGCTCCCAGCACTCCCGGCGGCGGTCGCGGACCAGCAGGAGGTCGTCGCCCCTCCACAGCGCCACCAGCGCAAGCGGCAGCGGGGCGACGCCCGTGGCTTGCTGCTCGGCCACCCGCTGGAACGCCAACAGGACGTTTCCCCCGTCGTCCTGGGCCAGCACGGTCATCAGCGTCGGGAACGTGGACGTGGGTTCAGGGCACTTCCAGGTTGCCCTCGATCAGGGGCAGGTGCTGCAGGTGCTTCGCGTTGGACGCGATCGCCACCAGCGCGAGAGCCTGCGCGTAGGCGACCTTGCCCGCCTCGTCGAGCGCGTCGACGTCGATGTCCGCGAGGACGTCGACCGACATCCGTAGGAACTCCTTCGAGTCGAACTCCGTGCCGTCACCGATCAACGCGGGGACGCGGGGCGGGAGAGCGCGTTTGGCCATACCCCATGGTGCTTGCCGCCGCGTCCCCCTGTTGCCCGGACCCCCGATCGGCCCACCACATCACCGGCGTGCGGACCCCCGGGCCCGCCGACAGACCTCACCGAAACCGGGCGTACCCGGGAAAGCGCGGCGGGTGAGTGAGTCCATGGACCCACTCACCCGCCACGGTTCTGCTGGAACGGCCGTCATCAGTTCGGGCACGGGGTGCGGCTACACCATGGCTGTCCGGAGGGCCGGGCGGCGGCGGAGCAGGAAGGCCGCGATCAGCGCGGCCAGGGCGATCGTGACGAGCCCGTTCACGACCAGCGCGGTCTGGATGCCGCCCAGCGTCGCCTCCCGCGCCGAGTGGTCGCCACCCGCGGTGAGCGCGGACGTCCGGGCGGTCGCCACCGCGCTCATGATCGGTATGCCCAGTGTGAGTGCCACCTGCTGGGTCATCGTCGTCAGGCCGGTGGCCAGGCCCTGCTGGGTGTCGGGTAGCCCGGAGGTCGCCGTCACCAGGTAGGCGACGAGCCCGCTGGCGTGGCCGAAGAATCCGACGACGGAGGCCGCCAGCACGAGCGACAGCGAGCTGCGGTCCAGCCCGACGAAGGCCAGGGCCAGCGCGGACAGGCCCTGGACGAGCAGCCCGAACACCAGGGTGCGGCGCGGTTCCACGACGGCCAGGACGCGCGGTGCCACCAGTCCGGCCACGAACGCGGCCGCCCCGGGCAGTCCGAAGATCAGCCCGGTCGTCACCGCCGAGTAGCCGAGGACCCGCTGCAGGTACAGCGTCATCAGGAACACGATCGAACTGCCCATCGCGAAGACGACCAACCCGCCGAGGTTGCCCCATCCGACGTGGCGCAGCCGCAGCACCTCCAGCGAGGCCAGCGGATGCGGGCTGGTCGCCTCTATCCGCCAGAAGGCGCCGAGCAGGACGAGCCCCGCGGCCACCGCGATCCACACCGACGGCCGGCCCCAGCCGTCCTCACCGCCGCTGGAGATGCCGTAGACGAAGGCGACCAGCCCGGCGGTGACGGTCAGCGCACCGGGGACGTCGAGCCGCTGGCGGACGTCCGCGCGGCCACCGGGGACGACCCGCGGCGCGGCGAGCAGGATCGCCAGCGCCACCGGAACGTTGACGAGGAAGGCCCAGCGCCAGCTGAGATAGCCGGTCAGCAGCCCGCCCACCAGCGCGCCCACGGTGAAGCCGGCCGGCAGCAGCGCACCGTTGAGGCTGAGCGCACGCTGCCGGACGGGGCCCTCCGGGAACGTCGTGACCAGCAGGGACAGCGCGGCCGGGATGGCGATCGCGGCCGCGAGGCCCTGGCCGACGCGGGCGAGCAGCAGCAGGGTCGGCCCCTGGGCGAGCCCGCCGAGCAGGGACGCCACGATCAGCAGCACCAGGCCGGTGAGGAACATCCGGCGCCGCCCGGCCAGGTCGGCGACCCGCGCGAACAGCAGGGTGAACCCCGCGGAGGGCAGCGCGAACGTGGTCGCGATCCACTGCAGGTCACCCTCACCGAGCCCGACCCCCGCCCCGATCGACGGCAGGGCCACATTGAGGATCGAGAAGTCGATCGCGAGCATGAACTGCGTCCCCAGCAGCAGCACGAGCGCCAGCCGCTGCCGCGGAGTCATCCGGTCGAGCCCCGCCGGCCGTCGATCCGCGGTGGCGGGCCGCCCGGTCGCGGACGGCGCGGGGTGCCTCGGGGCCGGCACGGCGACGCCGGCCGGGTCGGTCGCGTCCGGCGCGCCGACGGAGGCCCGTTCCGAGATCGCCGCGGGCATCGAATCTGTCATGCCCCGCACGATTCTGGACGTCGGCGGCCCTAGCCACGCCCCCGCCGTTGCCACCCCCACGGGTCCTGCCCACGGCGTGGATGGCACCGTCAGGGTGACGACCACCGGGAATAGCCCGGCGGCGGAACCCGGTCCTGGTGGTTCCTGGCACTGGCAGGGTCACCCTCGCCCCGTCGACTCGCGCGCCGCGCGGCGTGACAATGCCGAGCATGACCGAGCTGGGGGAGTTTCTCCGTTCGCGGCGCAACCAGATCACACCCGCGAACGTCGGCCTGACCCGCCCGGGTGACCGCCGCCGCGTCCCGGGCCTGCGGCGCGAGGAGCTGGCCCAGCTCGCCGGGGTGAGTGTCACCTACTACACCCGGCTGGAACAGGGGCAGAGTCGCAACGCGTCCGACGCGGTCCTGGACGCGCTCGCCCGGGTGCTGCTGCTCGGCGACGACGAGCACGCCCACCTGCGCACCCTGGCCCGCCCGGCGCGCGTCGCCCGGCGCACCGCCCGGCCGGAGAAGGTCCGCCCGGGCGTGCGGCTGCTGCTGGACGCGGTGCGCGACGTGCCGGCGCTCGTCATCGGACGGCGGACCGACGTCCTGGCCTGGAACCGGCTCGCGCACGCCCTGCTCGCGCCGCACCTGGACTTCGCGGCGCCGAACCGCTGCGCGACCCAGCCGAACATGGCCCGCCTCATCCTGCTGGACCCCCACATCCGTGATCTTTATGTGAACTGGCGGCGCAAGGTCGATGAGGTCGTCCGCTACCTGCGGCTGGCCTCCGGTCAGTATCCCGACGACCAGCAGCTCACCACCCTCATCGGCGAGCTGTGTGTGAACAGCCCGGAATTCGCGGTGAACTGGGCCCGCCACCAGGTGCGTGACTGCGGGCACGCCGTCCGCGAGTACCGGCACCCGCTGGTGGGCGACCTCGTCCTCGCCGAGGAGGTGCTGCGCGTGCAGGACGACTCGGGCCTGCGGCTGCTCGTGCTCTCCCCCGAGCCGGGCTCGGCGAGCGCCGAACGGCTCACCCTGCTCGCCAGCCTCACCGCCGCCGCCGCCGCCGCCACCGCCACCGCCACCGCCACCGCCACCGTCGCCACGGCCGTCGGCGAGCACCCCTGCGCCACGACTCCTGGCAGCCAGCACCTCATCCCGTAACCACCGTCGCCTTCCCCACGCCCGCACCCGTGCCGTGGTCACCGAGGCCGGCGCGGTCGCGGTCCGCCCGCAGCAGGTGGACGCCGACCAGGACGAACGCGGCTCCGGCCACGGCCTGGAAGACGGCCACCAGGGCGAGCGGAAGGACGTCCACCAGTGTGCCGGGCAGGGCCATCAGCAGGAGGAGCCAGCTCGCGACGGGGACGAACCGTTCACGGACGAGCGCCGTGGCGAACAGCATGCTGCCGGCGACGTAGAGGATCCCGGCGGTGTACACGGCCGGCATCGTCGGGGCGGAGTCCGCGAGCGCGTCGCGGACGGGCTCATCCAGGGGGAACAGCACGTACACCCGGGAGAACTCGATACCGGTCAGCAGCACCAGCCCGACGACGTTCGCCAGCGCGCCCAGGTCGAGCAGCCGGTTGCCCGGCCCGGCGAGGGGACCCGGCCTGCGCAGGCAGGCGGTGATGCCGGCGACGGCGAGCACCGCGAGGACGGGCGCGGCGACCCCGGCGGTGTTCAGCACGGCGTTCTCGCTGCCGGCGATGTCCACCGGCGCGTCGAGCAGGACGGCGGCGCCGCCCGCGATGCTCGCCGCCGCGGCCGCGAGCCGGGTTCGTGGCTCGACAGCGGGCGGGCTGGAGGGGGTGTCTCGGTCGGTGCTCATGGTCGTCCTCCGAACGGCGGGGAGTGTCGCCCCGGCCACCGACCCTGTCTATATCGGTAGCCGGTACTCTGATCGCCAATATAACGGTAGACGTACTAGTGGGCAACGGGACAGCTGGCCGCCCCGCTGGAGGCGCGGTTCGGTGCGGGTCAGTGCGGGTCGGTGAGTTTCAGTGCAGTTCGGTGAGGCGGCGGCTTCCACTGCCGGTCACCGCCACCGCGATCGCCACTCCCGCCGCCATCAGCAGCCAGCGCAGCAGGAGCAGCCCGTCACGGTCGAGCGCCACGGCCCGCAGGGCGTCGCCGAGCTCCCCGAGCGCACCCAGCGCGAGCCGGCCGAACCACACGACGGCCGCGGCGGCCGCCAGCCGTGGATCCTGCCCGCCGAGCAGGACGCACAAGGCGGGCAGCAGGACGGTCAGGCCGAGGCGGAGCGCGACCGGTGCCGCCTCTCCCACGGTGCAGGTCGCGGCGAGTGCGAGCAGCGGGCCGGCGGCGTAGGTCGCGGCGACGCCGGCCCGGCGCGCGGACCGCGGCCAGTGCCGCACGGAGGGCCCGGCCGCTGCCGCCGGCCTTTGCGCCGGACGGCCCAGCAGCAGGCCCAGGAAGACCACGCCGAGGCCGGACAGCCAGCCGAGATCCCCGTACCCGCCGCTGTTCGCGGCGGTCAGACTGGCTGTGATCGTGACCAGGACCGTGAGCGCGGTTGCCGTCAGTGCGCCGGCCCGCCGCCCGCTGTATCCCAGTCCGACGCCTACCGCCCCGCTCACCCCCGCCACGGCGGTCCACCACCCGGGAACCGGACCAATCAGGAGAGCGGGGGTGATCCGGGGCGTCGCGCCGCCGAACTGTGCGGTCCAGACATCCACCGTCATGACGAGCAGTAACACCACCGCGCCGAGGTACAGGCCGCCGCGCCAGATGTCGACAGGTCCCGGTCCGGCGCGGGCCCGTGCGCGCAGGCGCAGCGCCAGCGCGGCGAGCGACCCGAGCTCGCCGAGGTGGGCGCGCCGGCCGCGGGTGGCACCGACCTCCGCGACGGTGAGCGCCACGTCGTGGGTGAACGCGGGGTCCACACCCTCGAGGCGGGCGGCGAGCCACCGCGTCGACGCGGCGAGCCGGCCGTCGCTCCAGCGTCCCAGCGGGCCGGGGGTGGACGCCGTCACGTGCCGCGCAACCCGAGCCGGGCCACGGCCAGGTCGGCGTTCGCCCGCAGCCTCGCGGCCTCCTGAGCAAGCAGGTCGGCACCGGTGTCGGTCAGCCGGTAGTTGCGGCGTGGCGGGCCGCCGTCCGACACCTCACCGTCGAAGGCGACGAGCCCGTCAGCCTCCAGGCGTTCGAGCGCGCCGTACAGGGTGCCCGCGCGGAGCCGGACGCGCCCCTGGGACATCTCCTCGACGGCCTTGATCACCCCGTAGCCGTGCAGCGGCCCGGGCCCCAGCGCGGCGAGAATGAGAAACGTCGGTTCCCGCAGCGGGACGGAGGCGGACACCCCGCGATCATACCGTCGACTGTGCCGCCCATCGGTATACCGGCGGCCGGTGATCGGCCTAGGAATCCTCGGGCGTCGCACAGGTGGAACGGGGCCGGGCTCCCAGGTGCGGATGGATCCCCGGGTGCAGCTTCAGCGTCGCGGCCACCCGGCGCAGCAGGCCGACGAACACCCGCCGCTCGTCGGCGGTCAGATCGCGGGCGATCTCGCCCTCCAGCGGTGGGAGCATCTCCGCGACCTGCTCCAGGAGCGCCGTGCCGGCCGGCGTCAGGTCGATCTCGAAGGCCCTCCGGTCCTGTGCGCTGCGCCGCCGCCGGACCCAGCCCGCCTCCTCCATCTCGTCGATCAACCCGACCATGTTGTTGCGGTGCATGCCCAGCGCGTCCGCGAGCTGCTGCTGGGTCCGGCCCGCGGCCGCGGTGGTCAGGTTGCTGAGCACACCGAACGCTCGCGGTGAGACGCCGAGCGGCGCCAGCCGGTCGGCGAACTCCTGCGCCGTGCGGGCGCCGACCTGGGACAGCAGGAAGGGCAGGGACGCGGAGTAGGGGGCCGCCGGGACGTCGCTCACGAGTCGGAAGTGTACCTTCCAGTGATTGTCGTCTAAGGTGACAATCACTGGACGGGCGTTTGACGCCGATTCTGTGTGATCGAGGTGGGGAGTGGCTGAGATGAAGATCGCCGTGGTGGGGGCGACCGGGCGGACCGGAGCCCTGGTCGTGGAGCAGGCACTGGCCCGCGGCCATCGGGTGACGGCCGTGGCACGCCGGCCCGAGGCGGTGCCGGCCCGGCACGACAACCTGCAGGTCGCCGCCGCGGACGTGCTCGACCGGGACACCCTCCTCCCAGCGCTCGCCGGCGTCGAAGCCGTCGTCTCGGCGCTGGGCGCGGCGGCCGGCAGGGAACCGACGACGGTGTACTCCACCGGCGTCCGCAACCTGCTCGGGGCGATGCGGGCCGGCGGCGCGGGCACCATCGCCGTGATCTCCGCGACCCCGGCGGGGCCGCGCGGCGAACTGCCCTTCCTGGAACGGCGGCTGATGATGCCGGTACTCGACCGTTTCTTCGGCGAGGCCTACGCCGACATGCGGCGGATGGAGGACATCCTGCGGACCAGTGACGCCGACTGGATCTCGGTGCGCCCGCCCCGCCTGATCGCCCGCCCCGGGACCGGCTCCTACCGCGTCGCCACGGAGGCGCCGCTGCCGAGGGCCCGCAGCATCACCTATTCCGACCTGGCCATGGCCCTGCTGGACGTGCTCGACCGCCGCGACCTCCACCGCCGAGCGGTAACCGTCGCGCACTGAACCGCCGCCGGCCGCCGGCCGGCACGACGTGGAGGGCCTCGGTGCGGGAGCGGTGTCTCCCGCCGCAGCAGCGCTCTGTGCAGGCGGGCGTTCTCCTGGTACAGCCGTTGTAGTTCAGCCTGCTGCCTCCTTTATCTCAGTGGCAGGGGCGCGGTCACGGCGTATAGGGCCTTCGTAACGGGAGTCCTGCGAGGAACCCGTACGGCGGAGCCTGGAGTAATTTTGAGCGACGCGGGAAGCCGAGTGGAAGGTGGCGTCACAACGGTCATCTTCGGATTCGACCCCGGCTCGGATCTACAGTAGGGAGACGAGGAGTTTCTGTGTCGATTCCATTGTGGCGAACGGGTGTGGCTGGAAGGGTTGTAGCCGGAGAGTATGGTGGCCGTTATATCTACATAGAAAAAGACAGGACCGGAGCTGGTTGGCATATCTACGTCTCGGAGAATCCGCCGGGTGACCCGGGTGAGGGTTGGGATATTTGGGCCGAGAATGAACGCCGGATAGAAGAGTGGTTTCAGGATCTTGAGATCGCTGTTGAATGGGAATCTGGTTGAACGGATCTTTTTCGTCCGTACTCGGACTCCTGGCATGCGCCGCGGTCGGGTGGCAGCAGGATCTGCGGGTCTTCGCCTGATCCCGGTTCTCTCATCAATGCTGAGGAGCACCGTGCCGGCCGGGGGCAGGGCTCCGGCAAGGCTGCGGGCTAGTAATTCAGGTTTCATGATCGCCTGAAGTGGTCGTTCGAGTTGGCGGGCGTGGGGGCATAGTGCCTGGGCGATGTTGGTGGCGCCGGTCAGGCGCAGGATGCTGATCGTCAGGTTGCGGAGGCTGGCCATGACCTGAGGGGCGTTGCCGGTGCTGGCGCGGTGGTCGTCCTCGTCGAAGGCGACGTCGCGGATCCAGTGCAACTGGTTGTCCGGTAGCCCCGGCGCATTGCTGCGCCGGGGCCCCGTCAGAACCGTGCTTGCCACTCGTCGCGGCACACGGCTCAAGCACGCCTCAGGGGCGCGCGGGTTCCTGCTCTGCTGGTCCGGGCTGGCCGCGTTCCGTCTCCCTGCCGACGGGCGCAGCCGGTGTGGACAAGGCGGTATTTCGTCCGGTTCTCGCTGTCGGTGATGTCCGTGTAGGTCATCACCTTGCCGACGGCGGCGTACCAGTGCTCCCACTGGCTGGGGGAGTCCGGCGGGTCGCCATCGAGCAGCAGCGGCAGACCGCACAGCGGGCAGGTTCCGTCTTGGGCGCGCATGGCGCTGAGGCGGGATTTCGCCAGCTGGGGCGGCTTTCGTCTGCGCCGCCGGTCGCTCCAGTAGCGGGCGAGGTCAGGATCGTCGGGTGAGTTCCTGCCGGGTACCGGGGCATGTCGGACGATGGGCGTCCAGGCGTACTTGTGGAGGTAGGCGCCGCTGGTGCGGTCGCCGAGGATCCACCTGTCGTTTCTGTCCGAGTTGAACGGACCGAAGTAGCGGTTGACGACCCACTTCCAACTCCTGTGCGGGTGCCTGTGGCGTATCCACTTGTAGATCAGCTGCCACAGGTGCTCGTCCAGGCTTTGATATGCCTCCTTTGATGCTCCGTTACGGAAGTAGTTCGCCTGGCCCCGGATCTTGGGATTCATGACCTGGATCACGGCGGCCACGTTGGCGCCGCGCAGGGAGCGCAGCGACTCCGCGTTTCCCCGTCGGATTCTGGCAAGCGCTTCTTTGCTGGGTCTGGTGAGTACCTTCGTTCCGCCGCCCTTGGGATGGTAGCGGCGTATGGTGAACGAGAGGAAATCGAACCCGTCGTCGACATGACGGATCGCGGTCTTTTCCTTGTTCAGAGTCAGACCCCGTTCCGCCAGCCACGTGTCGACCTTCGCCTGCACCGCCTGTGCCTGCTCACGACTGTGGCACAGGGCCACAAAGTCATCCGCATACGTTATGACGGTTGGGCGGCCGGCCTTCACCATCCCACGGTAGTCGTACTCGACCCCTGCAGCCTCTTCCATTCCCTGAAGCGCTATGTTCAGGAGTAACGGGGAGATCACACCGCCCTGAGGAGTTCCCTCCTCGGTCGGTGCGAACCGGCCCTTGTCGACCACTCCCGCTTTTAGCCATTGCCGGATCTGCTCCCTGGCGGGGAACCATCCGATCCTGCCCATCAGAAAGGTGTGGTCGATTCTATCGAATGCGGACGCCAGGTCGGCATCGATGATCCACTCACGCTTCGCGTTCGACGCCGCTAGCACTCTGTGGACCATCTCGATCGCGTCGTGGCACCCGCGACCCGGCCGAAAACCGTACTGCTTCTGGTCGAGCCGGGCCTCCCATTCGGGTTCCAATGCGTTACGCACCCGCTACTGCTGGGCGCGGTCCGCGATAACAGGAATACCGATCGGGCGATGTTTTCCGCCTTTCTTGGGAACATACACCCGTCGCACCGGCAGGGCCTCGCTCGGCGGCGCGGCGTGTAGCCGAGCCGCGAGTTTGCCACGGGCACGCGGGGTCAGGGCGACCTGCCCGTCGATCCCGCCGGTGTGACGGCCGGTACTGCGCTGGGTCACCTGGCGCACGCTGACCAGCGTGTTCGCCCGGCTGCGCAGCATCAGCTTCTGCAGGTTGCGGACCTTCTTCCGATCCCCGTCCCGCGTCGCCTTGAAGATCCTCTGCCGTAGCCGCCGTACCTGCTCGTTCTGGTGCCGCCAGTCGACGGCCTCCCAGTCGATGAGGTCCTCCGGTCCGTTCACCGTGCCGCGCGGCAACGGCAGCCTTTCGGCGTCGAGCACCGTGGTTGTCGTTGTCGTCATGACAGGCGCCTAACTTGTCCTTCGGACTCTGGCGGTTCGTGGGCTTCGACTCTGTCAACGGCATACCTGGCCACGTCAGCTCCCTTTCGGGCCCAGGCACGGGTCCAGCCTGGTATGCGGCCAGTTATACAGAGCGGCCACCTGGAGGGTGCAACCATACGCTCCGCCTTCCTGTCGCCTTTCGGCGTGCCGCCGTTCGCTTCTTGGCCATCCTGTTCCCGCCGGGCATTCCGCCTCCCTCGCGGTCGGCCTACCGGCGCTGGTCAAGCCACCGGACCTATGACGGGGTTTCCATGTTCCGCACTGCTGAGATACGACCGGTACCGGGCGCCCTCTATACCCCGGGGCCGTGGTGCCCACCTGGCCGACATTGAAACTCCGGCCAGCACGTGCCGCGTTCCAGCGGCCGGCCCTCCCCCTCGGTGTCACTTCCACCTATCCGAGGCTCTGGTTAACGAGGCCTACAAGGGTTCACGCTACGTTCGCCCCTCCGGTCTTCCCCTTGCCGGTAACCGCTCGGGTGGAACAGCGGTCCTTGGGCTTCCTCCCGTGCTCCACACCCCGCCGTCACCGGCGACGCATGACAGGAGCGGGGACGAGTGTTCGGGCACTCACTCGCAGCTAACTGTCGATATCCGACCCTCCAGTTCAGTTAACTGACTCACACAGTGCGACCTCATGTCGCACCTCGATGGTCCAGTGGCCGCGGGCGAGGTCGTCCTCTCGGGTCCGCCGGTGTGGGGCCGCCGTCGGCGGGTGATCTGGACGGCCTGGACGGCGTGGGGGAAGTCGAGGCCGGCGCGGGCCTCGGTGGCCTTGGCGACGCGGTCTCGGTGCGTCCATGGCCACGGTCGCGTGATCGGGTCAGGGCGGGGACGCGGGTCCAGGGCAGGACTGTGAGCTGGGCGGACAGTGCTGGCTGGAAGGCACACCGAGGGACTGCTGACAGGGGTCGGGTGGGGTTGATTCAAGCTGGCGCTGGCACGGTTTTCGAGGCCATGGAGCCGGTGCGGTTGGCGTGCACGGTGAGCTGCCCTGGATGTACTCGCTGTTTGTCTCGGGTGGCGGCGATTAGATTTTCGGTGAGAGCGGGTGATGCTTTGTCGGCGAGGGTCCATAAGGCGACGTTATCCATGGAAGAATAGCACTTTACGAAATAGGCGCGCCGACCGCTTCGGCCTGCCCTACTCCCCATCCTCTGCCGGCATACGAAGGGATTCTGAAAGCGGGAGGCGGACTGAGTGGGGCCGCAAATTTTACCAGTGGTTTCGCTCGGTGGCGGGACCGTCGCTACTACGCACCCTGATCGAAGGAATGCTGCTATGGCTGCTGACGGGATAGTACTGCGACCCCGCCTCTGTAGTTGGGCGATGACAGTGCCGGCAATGGCCTTTGGAGTGATCGGCCTAAGCGGACTGGTAGTTTCCGCTGACGAGGTGGGAGGCGTAGGTGGCCGCATCTTCGGTGGCTCGAACCATCTTGACAGGTAGGGCCGCGGCTCGGCGAGGCCGGTCGCCGGTGTGGTCCACAGTGAGGCAGCCGGAGGGCGCCGGCGCAGGTCATCGGGTGGCTGCGGGTACAGGCCCGTGGATGGTGACAACGCCGACGGTGCCCTCAGCGAGCCGGTAGGACAGACCGACTACCGCACATCGTCCTGCGGCGACCTCGGCCGCGAGCAGGACTGACCGGCCGACCAGGCCGTCGACCGTCCGCCGGATATGCGTGCGCACGAACGCGTCGATGTCAGTGTGTCCGGCCGCCCGTGCCGACAACACACTCGGCATCACCCGCTCGACCACGTCCCCGAGATAGCCCGCAGGCGCGGTCCCGTCACGATCTGCCTCGGACGCGGCGGTGACAGCGCCACACGAATCGTGCCCGAGAACGACGACGAGTGGCGCGCCGAGCACGCTGACGCCGTACTCGATGCTGCCCAGAACCTCAGGCCCGGCGACGTGACCGGCGGTCCTCACCACGAAGAGATCCCCCAACCCCCGGTCGAAGATGATCTCAGCTGCCAGCCGGGAATCAGAACATCCGAACAGCACGGCGAACGGATGCTGTCTCGGCGCCACAGCCGATCGACGGTCAGCATCCTGGTTCGGGTGCAGCCGTTCACCGCGCACGAAGCGCGCGTTGCCTTCCCTCAGAACCGCGAACGCCTCAGCGGGCGAGGAAGCAGCGAGATTGAAATCGGGCACGCGCAGCAACCTATCTGGTCAGGCGCCGAACCGAACCCGATCGCGCCAACGCCACCAGCAACCACAACCAGCCGGGCGCCGCGAAGGCCCGGTCGTCGAAGTGTCTCCTCCGGGTGCCGGGGCGTCCCTATGCCCGGTCCCGCCCCTCGAACGCGGCCCGCCATCCCAAACCCAAGATAGTCAACGCCGTTGACGGCCTGTGCCTCCGACTGGTGATCTTGCTGTTCTGCTGAGAGGTATTTGATCTCCGTCGGGAATGGATGGCGCGACGAGCTCGCCGCGAACATATGCGAAAATGGTTTTCGCACCTCCACCAGTGATGACGTCACGGAGTGCGATTGTCGTCGCGCCAGTCATGAATGACATCGGGGGCGTACAGGGGATTGGCTGGGGTGACCCGGGTCGATGTCGGGCAGGGCGATGACGGGTCAGCGCGTGGATGTGGTCCCCTGCACGCCTTCCAGCCAGGCGCCTTCGAGGTCGGCGTGACACGGGTCCGCGACGAGGAAGTCGTCCCGGACCAGGCGGATCTCGTTGATGGGACGGCGCCGGGTGCCAGGGTCGTCCACTACGGCGTGAGGGCCGCTCGCGCCGGAGGCCGGCTCCTGGCCTCGTTGTCGGATAGCCGTCAGCGGGTACCGGTCGGTCCGGCGAGTCGGGGCGGGTGCCGCGGCCGCCGGGCATCTCGTTCGCTGCGTTACCGCAGGTCAGAGTGCTGCGGTGGGGTCGAAGCCGGTCATGCGTCGGTCGTGTTAGGGCCCGGGTGGGCGTATCACTGCCAGACCGGGACCGATCGCGCTTTGCTACCATCCGGCACTCTAGGGGTGCCCGAAAAGGGGCACGGATGGTGATAGCGGGCGTGTCTCGCGCACCATCGTTCCGCGGGGCGGCGACCAGGAGGTCGGTCTGTGTCGGTCATCGACCGGGCTCGGGTGGCCACGGCACTGCCGGGGTACGTGCTCGGCCGCGAACTGGGCGCGGGCGCGTTCGGTCTGGTGATCGCCGGGCGTCGACTCGCACCCGGCCCCGGCGCGCCTGGCCTGGACCAGGCGGGAGGCGACGCGGCGGGCGACGGCGCCGCAACGGACGTGGCCGTCAAGATCCTCGACCTGGGCGTGGCCGACGGTGACGGCCCCAGCGGGGCGTCCGCGGGCACCGTCGTGCTCGGGTCGGATCCCGGTGCCGGTCCGCCGCCGGCCCCGGACCGTGACCAGGACGCCCGGATCCTCACCCAGCTCGATCATCCACACCTGTGCCAGCTGCTCGACATCGTCCCCGCCGACGGGCTGCGGCTGCTGGTAACCGAACTGCTGCCCGGCGGGACGCTGGCCAGCCAGAGCCTGACCCCGCAGGCCGCGTGCGCGGTCGTGCTCGCCGCCGCCGACGCGCTGATGCATGCCCACGCCGCCGGCGTCCTGCACCGCGATGTCAAACCCGCCAACATCCTTTTCACCGCGGACGGCCGGCCGAAACTGACGGACCTGGGCGTGGTCGGGCTCGTCGACGGGACGCCGCTGACCGCCGGCGGGGTCGTCGGAACCGCTCAGTACATGGCACCCGAGCAGGTGACCGGGGGCCGCCTGGGGCCCGCGACGGACATCTACGCGCTGGCCGCGACCCTGTACGAGCTGCTGGCCGGGACGCCGCTGTTCGGTGCCGGCCTGACCGCGCCCGACCTGTTACGCCATCACTGCGAGGTCGTCCCGGCTCCGCCGCCGGGCGTTCCGCCACCGGTGGCGGCGGTGCTGGCCAGGGCGCTGGCGAAGGCGCCGGGGGAGCGGCACCGCACCGCCGGGCAGTTCGCCATGGATCTCGCCGCGGCCGCGCGGCTGGGGTACGGCGGCGACTGGCTGACGTGGGCGGACGTCCCGCTGGCGGTCAGTGACGGGCTGCGCGAGCAGGGGTCGGGGCCCCACCCGGCGCTGGGACCGCCGGGCGCCACCGGCACCGGCACCGGCGGCACACCTGGCTCCGGCCCCGGAGATGCCGGAGCCAGCACAGGGGCCGAGGACGATCCGGCGGGGCGGACCACGAGGCTGGACCCGCCGCTGCCGCCGGTGACCTCCCTGCTTCCGGAGCCCGTGCCTGTCGGCCCGCCCGGCGCGTTCCCGCCTGCGGCGCCGGGCGACCAGGCTGCCGGCCACCATCCCGGCGGACCGTGGGCCACCCCCGGCGCCACGCCTGGCAAAGCACCCGGCGCCGGCCCCGGCGGGCCTGAGGGACCGGCCGGCCGGCGGGCGTCCCGGCGGCGGGTGTGGATTGTCGGCGCCGCGGTCGCGGCGGTGCTGGCGGTCGTGGCCGCGCTGGTCGTCCCGCGGGTCACCGGCGACGAGCAGGCGGTCACCGGTGCCGCTCCGGCCAGCCCGCTGAGCGGTCCGGGTACGGCGGCGCCGCCGGAACGGCCGGGACCGCTGCCGCCGCCACCGCCGTACCCGGTGGTCACGGTGGCCGGGACGGGCGAGGCGGCGTTCTCCGGCGACGGCGGCCCCGCCGGCTCGGCGGCGCTCAACGGCCCGTTCGGGATGGTCGCGGACTGGGCCGGCAACATCTACGTCGCCGACTTCGACAACAACCGGGTCCGGCGGATCACGGCGGACGGGACGATCACCACGATCGCCGGGACCGGCGAGGCGGGCTTCTCCGGCGACGGCGGGCCCGCCACCCAGGCGCAGCTGCGTCAGCCGGCGGCGGTGGCGCTCGACTCGACCGGCAACATCCTGATCGCGGACACGTTCAACCAGCGGATCCGCCGCGTCGACCCGGCCGGGATCATCACCACCGTGGCCGGTGGCGACGACCGCGGGCCCGGCGGCGACGGCGGCCCCGCGACCGAGGCCAGCCTCTGGTACCCCGGCGGGGTCGTGGCCGACCCGACCGGCAACATCTACATCGCCGACAGCGGCAACAACCGGATCCGGCGGGTCGGCACCGACGGGATCATCCAGACCGTGGCCGGCGGGGACGGCGAGGGCGCGTTCGGTGACGGCGGCCCGGCGGTCGACGCCCTGCTGACGTTCCCGATCAGTGTGGCGATGGACCGCCCCGGCCGGCTCTACATCGCCGACTCCGGCAACAACCGGATCCGCCGGATCGGGCTGGACGGGGTGATCGAGACCGTCGCCGGCACCGGCCTGCCCGGCTATTCCGGCGACGGCGGGCCGGCTACCCGCGCCACGCTGCGTTCCCCGCGCGGGGTCGCCGTCGACGCGCGGGGCGCCATCTTCATCACCGACCGGACCAACCGGCGTATCCGGCGGGTCGACCCGTCCGGGATCATCACCACCGTCGCGGGCACCGCCCACCCGGGCCGGGACGAGTCCGTCGACCCGGACGAGATGAGTCCCGATGGGCCGGTCGCGCTCGATCCCACCGGGGACGTCTTCGTCGCCGACCGGCGGCACAACCGGGTGCTCCACGTGGAGCTGACCGGCTCCGGGTAGCACCGGAGCCGCCGGCCGTCCCGGTGCCGGAACGAGAACCAGCGGACCAGCGGACCAGACAGCCGGACAACCGACAGACCGGACGACCAGACCAGGACGGAGGGGAGCCGTGCCAGTCGTCGACCGCGCGCGTGTCGCCGCCGCGCTCCCGGGCTACGGGATCGGCGGTGAGCTGGGGTCGGGTGCCTTCGGGCTCGTCCTCGCCGGCTACCACCAGGAGCTCGACCGGCGGGTCGCGGTCAAGGTGCTCTCCAGCGGAGCGGCCGAGGCGGCGGCGGACTTCCGCACCGAGGCCCGGCTGCTCAGCAGGCTCGACCACCCGCACATCGTGCGGACCTACGACTACGTCACCCGCGGTGACCTGTGTCTGCTGGTGATGGAGATGCTGCCCGGCGGGACGCTGACGCACCGGGTGATGCGCCCCGAGGCCGCCTGCGCGGTCGGCCTCGCCGTCGCCGACGCGCTCGCCCACGCGCACGCGCACGGCGTGCTGCACCGCGACATCAAACCGGCGAACATCCTGTTCACCGACGCCGGCCAGCCGAAGATCACCGACTTCGGTATCTCGAAGGTGTTCGAGGGGTCGGCGTCGACGGCGAGCCGGGTGGTGGGCACCCCCCGCTACATGGCCCCCGAGCAGATCACCGGCGACCGGCTCAGCCCGGCCACCGACCTGTACGCGCTCGGCGTCGTCCTCTACGAACTGTTCACCGGCGCGTCACTGGCCCCGCCGTCGCTGCCGCTGCCGGTGCTGCTGCGCCATCACACCGAGGTCGTCCCGCCCCCGCCGCCGGGGGTGCCGGCTCCGCTGGCCGCCGTGCTGATGCGCAGCCTGGCCAAGCGGCCCGAGGACCGCCATCCCAGCGCCCGGGCGTTCGCGATCGATCTGGCCCGCGCCGCCACCGCCGTGTTCGGGCGGCACTGGCTCGATCGCGCCGGCATCCCGATCCACCTCGCCGACGACGTCCGCCAGATCACCACCCGCAGGTTCGGGCGGGCCCCGCGGGCCGACGACCATCCGTGGCGCGGTGCCGGCGGCCCGGGCCCGGCCGGACGGGTGCGTTCCCGGCTGCCCGCGGTGCTGCTCGCCGGCGGCGGATCCGGCGGCCGGGTGCCGCTCGCGGTGACGGCGCTGGCTGTCCTCCTCGCCCTAGTCGCCGGTGGCGGGGTCGGCTGGGCGGTGTGGGGCCAGCCCGAGCCCGCGCCCCCGGCGCCGCCCGCGCCGCCGCCGGCCTGGCAGCCGGAGCTGGCCACGGGCACGATCACCACCGTGTTCGGGGCCGGCTCGGACGGCTTCTCCGGCGACGGCGGTCCCGCCGTACAGGCGGAGTTCGACCGCGCCAGCGATCTGACCATCGACGCCCCGCGCGGCTACGTCTACGTCGCCGACACCGACAACCACCGGATCCGCCGCGTCGACCGGGCCGGCACGATCACCACGGTCGCCGGCACCGGGGCGGACGGCTTCTCCGGCGACGGCGGCCCGGCCACCGAGGCGCAGCTCGACGAGCCGACCAGTGTCGCGGTCGCCCCCGACGGAACCCTGTACGTCGCCGACACGCGGAACCACCGGGTCCGCCGCATCGGCCGGGACGGGATCATCACCACGATCGCGGGGCAGGACGAGTTCGGTTTCGCCGGTGAGGTGAGCGAGGACGGCCTGGCCTACTCGGGCGACGGCCTGCCCGCGGTGAACGCGAAGCTCAACTACCCCAACACCGTGCTGATGGAGACCGATGGGAGTCTGCTGATCGCGGACGGTGAGAACAACCGGGTCCGCCGCATCGGCCTGGACGGGATCATCACCACGATCGCGGGCACCGGCGCGGAGGGCTTCGGCGGCGACGGCGGCCCGGCCACGTCCGCCCGGTTCAGCTACCCGAGCGCGCTGGCCCGCGGCCCCGACGGCAGCCTCTATGTCGCCGACCAGGACAACCACCGGGTGCGCCGCATCGCCGGGGACGGGACGATCAGCACGCTGGCCGGGACGGGAAAGACGGGGTACTCCGGTGACGGCGGCCCGGCCGACCAGGCGCAGATCAACGCGGTCGGCGCCGACCTCGTCGTCGACGCTGCGGGCAACGTCTACCTCTCCGACCCGGGGAGCAACCGGGTCCGCCGCATCGCCCCCGACGGGACCATCACCACGATCGCCGGTACGGGGGTGTCGAAGTACTCCGGCAACGGCGGCCCGGCGACCGCCGCCGAGCTGGTGTACCCGGGCGGACTCGCTCTCGACCAGCTCGGGAACCTCTACATCGCCGACGGTATCGACAGCCGGGTGCGAGCCGTACGCCTCCCGCCGGGCAGCTGCGCCGCCGCGCCGTGCCCGACGTCCTCACCGGCCCCCGGCGCGTCCCCGGCGCCCGCCGGACCCGTCCCGCCCGCGACAGCTGCGACGCCCGCGGTCGCGGGCACCGCGGCCTAGGGTCCGGCGTGCCCGCCGTCGACCGCGCGCGGATCGCCCACGCGCTGCCCCGCTACACCCTCGGCGACCAGCTCGGCTCGGGCTCGTTCGGCCTGGTCATCGCCGGGCACCACCAGGATCTCGACCGCCCTGTCGCGATCAAGATCCTGGTGGCGGCGCTCGCGGACGACTTCCGGGCCGAGGCGCGGATGCTCAGCCGCCTCGACCACCCGCACATCGTCCGCATCTACGACTACGTCGCCCAGGACGACCTGTGCCTGCTGATCATGGAGAAGTTGGGGGGCGGCAGCCTCGCCCAGCACCGCCTGCGGGCCGAGGCGGCCCTCGCCGTCGGGGTGGCCGTCGCCGACGCGCTCGCCCACGCGCACGCCCACGGCGTGCTGCACCGTGACATCAAGCCGGACAACATCCTGTTCACCGACGCCGGGCAGCCCAAGCTCACCGACTTCGGCATCGGGAAGATCGTCGAGGGTGGGGCGGGCACGGTCAGCCGCGCCGTCGGTACCCCGAAGTACATGGCGCCCGAGCAGATCACCGGTGCGCCGGTCGGGCCGCCCGCGGACCTCTACGCGCTCGGCGCCGTCCTCTACGAGCTGGCCGCGGGCCGGCCCATGTTCGACCCCGGGCTGGGGGTCGCGCAGCTGCTGCGCCATCAGTGCGAGGTCGACCCGCCCGCGCCGCCCGGCGTGCCGCCGGTGGTGAGCGACATCATCCTGCGTGCGCTGGCCAAGGATCCCGCCGCCCGCCAGCCCGGCGCGCACGAGCTGGCCCGCGCCCTGGCGGAGGCGGCCCTCGGTCTGTTCGGCCCGGACTGGCTGGCGCGCAGCGGGCTGATCGTCCGGCGCACCGAGACCACGGACGCACCGGATCCGCCCGGTGGCACCGGCACCGTCCGCCGCTTCACCCCGGCCGCGGGACGGTCCGTCCCGCCCGGACCCTCCGGTCTGGTGAGCCCACCCGGCGAACCCGGCCCGCCGGGCTCACCGGGGGCGGCTGACCTGGCGGTGACGTCCGGTCCGGTGGCGGTTCCGGTCGCGCCGGGTGGGCCCGGTCCGGAGGGCTCCGCGGGTTCCGGCGGCGCCTCCGGGCCGCCGGGGCGGAACCTGTTCGAGGGCACCCCGTACGGCCCGCGCCGGCGTACCGCCGGGTGGGGCGGGCGGCGCGTCACCGCCGCCGTGGTCGCCGGGGTGGCCGCGGTCGCCCTGGCCGTCACCGGAGTGGTCGTGCTCGTCGGCGGCGGTGCGGGCTCCGACGACGAGGTCGCCGTCCCCGTCACCCCGACCGCCCCGCCGCGGACTCCCGCGCCCGCGACGATCGACAGCATCGCCGCCTGGGCCGCCGCGCCGTCCGGCGGTTTCTACGTCGTCGAGGACGGCGGCACCCGGCTGTTGCGGCTGGGTTTGGACGGGAAGGTGTCCGTCGTCGCGGGCACCGGTGCGCAGGGGTCGGACGGTGACGGTGGCCCCGCCGTCCAGGCACGCCTGCGTGGGCTCGACGCCGTCGCGGTCGACGGCGCCGGCACCGTCTATCTCGGCGAGGACTCGAACGGCAAGATCAGGAGGATCGGCCGCGACGGGGTGATCACGACGGTGGTGGGTGGCGGGACGCGCCTCGCCCGGGAGGGCGAGCCGGCAACCGAGGTCTCGCTCTCCTTCATCTCAGGCCCGATAGCCGTCGACACGGACGGCGACCTCTACCTCTACGGCGCGGGCCGGATCTACCGGGTCGACCGCGACGGCATCCTGCACGTCGTCGCCCGCACGCAGGAGCCGGGATCCACCGAGGCGCCCCCGGAGGGCGAGGAGGACGTGCCCGTCGTCGCGGCCAACATCGGTGACCTGGAGGTACGCGACGGACAGGTCTACATCGCCGACTACTCCGCCGACCGGATCCAGGTGCTCGGCCCGGACGGCGCCGTGCGCACCCTGGCCGGCGGCGGCCGGGAGGGCGACAGCGGGGACGGCGGCCCGGCGACCGCCGCCGCCCTGAGCCTGTCCGTCGATGCCTCTGTCCTCGCGTTCGACCCGGCGGGCGGTCTGTACGTCGTCGAGTCCCTCGGCAACCGGGTGCGGCGGGTCGACCCCGGCGGGACCATCACCACCGTCGCCGGCACCGGCGAGCTCGGCTCGGACGGCGACGGCGGCCCCGCCGCGAAGGCCCGGCTCTGGTTTCCCCGCCGCATCACGGTCGACGCCGCGGGCGTCCTGTACGTGAACGAGACCGGCACGACCATCCGACGGGTCGGCCTCGACGGGATCATCACCACGATTCACGAGTGACCGTGGCGCCGCGAGCGTGAGAGCGCGAGGCCTCGGGCCGTCGCCAGGTCAGGACGGGGACACGCCGGAGTCCTGGCCGCCGGTGGCGCGCCCGGCGGTGATCAGGGAGAGGACCTCGGCGAGGTAGGTCTCGGCCGCGGTCTTGCTGATCCCCAGGGCGGTGAGCGGGCCGGTGCCGTCCTCCAGCTCCAGCAGCGCCAGCAGGATGTGTTCGGTGCCGACGTAGTTGTGCCCCAGCCGCAGCGCCTCCCGGAAGGTGAGCTCCAGGGCCTTCTTGGACGGCCCGTCGAACGGGATCAGAGCGGGAAGGTCGTCCACCCGCGGGGGCAGGGCCGCGGTCACGGCCTGGCGGACGGCGTCGAGGGAGACACCCTGGGCGGCGATGGCGGCCGGGCCGAGGCCCTCCGGGTCGGCGAGCAGACCGAGGATCAGGTGGCCGGGGGTGATCTCGGCGTTGCCCGCCGCCCGGGTCTCGTTCTGGGCGGCGACGATGCTGTTGCGGGCCCGCGGGGTGTAGCGGCCGAACCCCTGTGACGGGTCGAGGCTGGACGGCTCGCCGGGCCCCTTGGGTACGAAGCGCTTCTGGGCGGCCTGCTTCGTCACGCCCATGCTGGCGCCGATCTCCGTCCAGGATGCGCCGGAGCGGCGGGCCTGGTCGACGAAGTGGCCGATGAGGTGGTCGGCCACCTCGCCGAGGTGGTCGGCGACCATGACGGCGTCGGTGAGCTGGTCGAGGGCGTCCGAGTGCGCCGTCTTGATCGCCGCGATGAGGTCGTCGAGGCGGACGGGGTTGCTGATGGGGACGGGGCTCGGGTTCGTCATGCCGTCAACTCTAGGTTGACGCTCCTCGAAGCGTCAACCTAGAGTTGACGAATGGCTGCGGCCGCGGGTGCGTTCAGTCGGTCGTGCGGCGCCGGTAGAGGGCGACCGCCAGCGGCGCGCACACCACGACGATCCCCACCGACCAGAGCACGGCGGCGACCACCGGGTGCTGCATCGGCCAGGCGTCCGCGGTGGCCGAGGGGTTCGGATTGCCGAACAGGTCCCGCGCGGCCGCCGTCACCGCGCTGACCGGGTTCCACTCGGCGATCGCCCGCACCGCGGCCGGCATGCCGGCCGTGGGCACCATCGCGTTGGAGACGAACGCGAGCGGGAACAACACCACCAGCCCGATCCCCTGCGCGCTCTCCGGGCCGTCACTGACCATGCCCAGGCACGCCGTCGCCCAGGCCAGCGCGTAGGCGAACAGCAGCGGGATCGCGAACGCCGCCACGAACCGGGCCGGCGAGGTGTGCGGCCGCCAGCCGATCGCCAGCCCGGTGAGCACGACGATCGACATGCACACCAGCGACGAGAGCAGGTCGGACAGCGACCGGCCGACGAGGACGGCGGCCCGCCAGATCGGCAGGGTGCGGAACCGGTCGACGGCGCCGCTGCCCAGATCCGTGCTCAGGCCGACCGCCGTCCCGATCGAGGCGGTCGTGAGGTTCAGCGAGATCAGCCCGGCGATGGCGAACTGCTTGTAGTCCCCGCCTCCGACGGCCACGCCGCCGCTGAGCACGTACACGAACAGCAGCGTGAACAGCACCGGCTGGATGGTCACGTCGGACAGTTGCAGAGGTTCCCGGGCGACGTGGACGAGGTTGCGGCGGGTCAGCACGACGACGTCGCGCACCGCCTGGCCGATCGAGCCCGACCGCGCGGGCGCCGCGGGCGCCGCGGGCGCCGCGGGCGTCGTGGGCGTCGCGGGCGTCGCGGGGGCGCTCGGCGTGGGGGTGCCGGTCGCGACGGTGAGCTGGGACATCAGGACACTCCCTGGCCGGTGAGCGCGAAGAAGACGTCGTCGAGGGACGGGGCGTGCACGACGACGTCGTCGACGAGCGCACCCACCCCGTCGAGGGCCCGGATCACCTCGGTCGCCACCCCGGAGCCGCTGCGCACCCCGGCCCGCAGCCGCCGCCCGCCCGCGTCGACGTCGACCCGGCCCTCGACGAGAGGCGCCAACGCGGGGAGTGCGCCGTCGTGCGGGGCGCTCAGCGTGACCTCCAGCCGGTGCCCGCCGGTCGCCGCCTTCAGCTCACCGGCGGTGCCGCGGGCGACGACCCGGCCGTGGTCGATCACCACGATGCGGTCGGCGAGCGCGTCGGCCTCCTCCAGGTACTGGGTGGTCAGCAGGATCGTCGTGCCGGCCGCGACGAGGTCGCGCACGACGTCCCACATCCGCGCCCGGCTCGTCGGGTCCAGCCCGGTGGTCGGCTCGTCGAGGAACAGCACGGCCGGGTGGGCGACCAGGCTGGCGGCGAGGTCGAGGCGCCGGCGCATCCCGCCCGAGTAGCCCTTCACCACGCGGTCGGCGGCGCCGGCCAGCTCGAACCGCTCCAGCAGCTCGTCGGCGCGGGTGGCGGCCGCGCCGCGGCGCAGGCCGCTGAGCTCGGCGACCATCCGCAGGTTCTGCCGGCCGGTCAGCGCCTCGTCGACGGTGGCGTCCTGCGCGGTCACGCCGATGCGTCGGCGGACCTCGCCGGCCTGGGTGACGACGTCGTAGCCGGCGACGCGGGCGTGACCGGCGTCCGGCCGGGCCAGCGTCGTCAGGATCCGCACGGCGGTGCTCTTGCCCGCCCCGTTCGGGCCGAGGACGCCGAGGATCGTTCCCGCGGGGACGCTCAGGTCGACCCCGGCCAGCGCCTGGGTGTCGCCGTAGCGTTTCGCGAGGTCCGTCGCCTCGATCATGATCTGGTCCATCCGGGCTCCGTCCCGCCGAATATTTACCTGCCAGCAGGTAAGCTGACTTACCTGTCGCAAGGTAAGTAACATCGTGTCGGGTCGTCAAGTAGGTTGAGATCATGCCCAGACCGCCCGCGCCCACCGAAGGGGAGAAGAGCACCCGGGAACGGATCCTCGACGTGGCCCTGGAGCTGTTCAGCACCGCCGGGTACGAAGCGGTGTCGCTGCGCGAGATCGCGGAGCGGATGAACTTCACGAAGGCGGCGCTCTACTACCACTTCTCGAGCAAGGACGACATCCTGCTCGCCCTGCACCTGCGTCTGCACGATCTCGGCCGGGCGGGCTTCGACGACCTCGAGGCGGATCTGGCCCGCCCGGAGCGCTGGCCGCAGCTGCTCGACCTCGTCGTCAACACCATGCTGGCGAACCGGTCGCTGTTCCTGTTCCACATCCGCAACCACGGTGCGCTCGAACGGCTGCACGGCCACAGCCACGACGCCGACCACGCCGACCTGCAGGAGCGGTTCCAGCGGATCCTCACCGACGAGAACGTCCCGGTGGAGCTGCGGGTGCGGCTGATGTGCGCCCTCGGCGCGATCGCCGGCGGGTTCGTGCTCGGCGGTGAGGTGCTCGCCGCCGTCCCGGACGCCGACCTCGGCCGGATGCTGCGCGCCGCCGTCGGTGACCTGATGTCCCCGGCCGCCGCCCTCGCGCAGCCGACCCGCACCTCCTGACCGAACCGCGCCGTGTCGCGCGGGTAGCCGTCAGGTGGCGACGGGTGGCCGCGCACCTGCCATGATCCAGGGCCATGACGACGCGGGACGGGCGGCAGCCGGCCAGCCGGCGGGGATTCCTCGACGCGACGCTGCGGCTGGCGGCCTCCGGCGGGTTCGCCGCGGTCGCCGGCACCGGGGCGGCGGGCTGCGACGGCCCGGCGCCCGACCCGGGCGGCGCACCGTCGGCCACCGCCGCGCCCCGGCCCTTCGCCACCGGCACGCCGGGCCCGATCGCCGCCACCGACCTGGTGGACGTCGACACGCTCTGGGGCTGGGTCGAGCGGATGACCGCGGTGGGACCGCGGTTCACCGGCTCGGCGGCGCACCGGCACCACATCGACGACCTCGAGCGACAGCTGCGCGACTACGGCCTCGAGGTGACCCGCCATCCGACCCCGCTGTCGCAGTGGCTCGCGCGGTCCTGGTCGCTGCGGGTCACCGACGCCACCGGCGCGACCCGGTCGGTGCCCGTCGCCTACTACCGGCCGTACTCGGGGGAGACCGGCCCGGCCGGTGTCGAGGGACCGCTGGTCGACCTGGGCGCCGGCGCCGAAGCCGACTACCAGGCCGCCGGCGCCGGCCTGGCGGGCGCCGCGAGCGGCCCGGGTGCTCTGGGAGCCCCGGATGCCCCGGGCGTCCCGGGCGCGGGGTCGCCGTCCGGGGCGATCGTGCTGGTCGACGCCCCGGTGGCCCGGCTGCGTGCCTCGGTGCTCGCCGACCTGGCGTACGACGTCCACCCGCCCGAGGCCCGCGCCGAGTTCGCGGCGGAGGACTACTCCCGGGTCTGGCTGGGGATCCCGCCGGCGCCGAGCCTGGCCACCGCCCGCGCCCACGGCGCCGTCGGCATGATCGAGGTCTCCGACATGTCACCCGCCCTCGCCGCCGGGCAGTACACCCCACACCAGCAGGAGCACGCCGACCTCCCGGCGCTGCGGGTCGACCGGGAGCAGGGCGCCCTCCTGCGCGGCCTGCTCGCCCGCGGGCCGGTGCGCGCCACCCTCGTCCTGGACGCCGACCGGAGCCGCACCACCGTCGACTACCTGCTGGCCCGCCTGCCAGGAGCCGGGCCGCGCCAGGACCCACGAACCGTCCTCGTCGCCACCCACACCGACGGGCAGAACGCGCTCGAGGAGAACGGCGGCCCGGCGCTGCTCGCGCTCGCCGAGTACTTCAGCCGGTTCCCGGCCGCCACCCGCCGCCGCGACCTGCTGTTCATGTTCTCTCCGAGCCACATGACCGCCGAGACGGCGACCGTGAAGCCGGACGAGTGGCTGCGCGAGCACCCCGACATCACGGCGGGGATCGACATGGCGCTCGCCGTCGAACACCTCGGCGCCATGGCCTGGGACGACGACGGCGGCACCGGCCCCTACCGCGCCACCGGCCGCACCGAGCCGGTCGCCGTCGCGGTGGGCAACAGCGAGACCCTGCGCCGGCTGGCCACCGACGAGGTCCGCCACAGCGACCTGGCCCGCACCGGCATCCAGAAGCCGTTCCAGGACGGCCTCTACGGCGAGGGGACCTTCGCCTACCGCCTCGGCATCCCCACCATCGCGATGATCACCGGGCCGGCCTACCTGTTGCAGGTCACCCCGGGCGACAACCTCGACAAGCTGGACCGGGACCTACTGCATCGCCAGACGCTCTTCCTGGCCCGGCTGCTCGCCCGGATGACCGAGCTGCCCCCGATCGCCGAACTGCCCCGGGTCACCGGGCTGCCCGGCACCACGCCGGCCTGAGTACGGAGGCAGTCGATACCAGCTGTAGCGGCGACCAGAACAGGATGCTGACCGTCGAATCCGGTATGCGGAATTGAGGACCGTCGTGACCTTCTCCAAATTGTATGGCAGCATCTGCCGTCTGATTGGGAAGGAGCCTCATGGCCAGATGTGCGCCAACGTTCATCCGCCGCTTCGCTCCGGTCGCCGCTCTGACGGTCGCCGCATCTTTGTCCGCATCGGCTTTGTCCGCAACGGCCGGTATCGCCGCCCCGTCGACATCCCCGCCCTCGCCCGCCCTCGCCCGTCCTTTATCGGCGGGCACACAGGCCTGGTGGAACTACGACCGTCCGGCCACCTATCAGACCGTCTCCACCGAGACCACAGTTCCGGCCCGGGACGGCACCCCGCTCAGCTGCACCCTGGTCCGGCCGGCGACCGACGGTGCGCCGGCCGCGGGTACCTTCCCCGGCCTGGTCGTCGAGTTCACTCCGTATACGGCATTACGGGCGAGCTACGTCGCCAGCGAGGCCACCTATTTCGCGACCCACGGCTACAACGCCCTGGTCTGCAACCTGCGGGGGACCGGCGGATCAGGGGGCACCTGGCAGCACGCCATGTCGCCCCAGGACGGCAAGGATGCCCGCGACCTGGTCGAATGGCTGGCCGTCCAGCCCTTCTCGAACGGCCGGATCGGAATGACCGGCGAGAGCTACGGCGGTGACACGACCTACGCCGCCGCCATCAACCGGCCTCCGCACCTGGTCGCCATCGCCCCGCTGCAGTCCCCGGCCGACCTCTACAGCGACGTCATCTATCCGGGTGGCATCAAGACCACAGAGGGCGGCAGCATCGACAACTGGCCCGACACCGCTCAGCTGATCAGCGGCGGAGCGATCAACGCCGAGGCCGAGTACGCGGCCAACCGCGCGCACCCCACCTACGACGACTACTGGCAGTCACGATCGTTCGTCGGCCGCCATCATGCGATCAACGTCCCGATTTTCGCGATGGGCGGCTGGGTCGACCAGTACTTCCGCTCCGGCCAGTTCACCAACATCGAAGGTGCCCTCGGCCGCACGTGGGCCATCTACGGCCAGTGGCCGCACCAGGCCCCGCTGCGGTATCCGAGCTGCGGGCGGGTCTGCAACTCCGAAGGACTCTCCCCGGGGATCACACTCGCCTGGTTCGACCACTGGGTGATGCGGATTCCCAACGTCCCGATCCCGCCCCGGCCGACGCTGGTCAGTTACGCCGGCGCCAGCCCCGGCACGACCTCAGCGGGATGGCGGGAGATCATCGGCTACCGGCCGACCGGCACCACCACGCGAGCGTTCACCCTCAACCCGGACGGCTCGCTGGGAGCGGCCAGCCCGACGGCCGGAACCAGGACGTTCCACCAGCCGCAGGATCCGTCGACCGCCGGGGGGTCCGTCCTCTTCCAGACCAGCGCGCTCACCGCACCGACGGCGCTGTTTGGCCGCCCGACGCTCACGCTGCGGGCGAGGCTGTCCGGCCCGGACGCCAACCTCTACGTCGAACTGCTCGACGTCGGACCTGACGGTACCGAGACGCTGGTCAACAACGGCTTCCTCCGGGCCAGCCACCGGATCTCGAGCGTCGTGCCCACCCCGGTGCCGACCGGGGCACCCGTCACCCTCACCGTTCCGATCCGGCCGGACGACTGGCAGTTCGGGGCCGGCCACCGCATCGCCGTGCGCGTCTCCGGCGGCGTCTCGACGATGCTCACCCAGAATCCGACCCCGGTCGACGTCACCGTCGCCACCGGCGTCGGCGGCTCCACCCTGACCCTTCCGACCGTCGCCTGACCCTGACCCTGACCCTGAGCCTGTGGGGCCTGCCCGGCGCCTAGCCTGGTGGTGGACGGTCCGATCCACCGTCACGGGCGCACGGGCAGGAGGGCGAGTGGCTGGGGACGGCGCAAAGCGGCCGTACCGAACATCGCCGAGTGTGCGACAGGCCCGGGCCGACCGGCTGGAAGCCGCGGCCCGGGCCGTCGAGTCAGCCGCTCTCCAGTTGTTCGAGCTCCGCGGATTCGACGTGGTGACGGTCGACGACATCGCGGCCGCCGCGAGGATCTCCGTCCGCACGTTCTACCGCTACTTCCCGGCCAAGGACGATGTCCTGCGGGCCGTCGTCCGGCGCCGGGCACAGGCCGTCGCAACCGCCCTGGCGACCCGACCTGCGGACGAGGCGCCGATGCGTTCGGTCCGCCAGGCCGTCCAGGACGTCGTCGCCGCCGAGGACTCGGCCGAGGTCGCCCGGTGGGTCCAGGTCGTGGAGGCCAGCCTCTACGCCACCCGGGTGATGCTCGGTGTGAGCATCCTGGAGTTCAACGGCGTCCTCGCCGAGTTCCTTGGCATGCGGCTGGGCAAGGCGCCCGACGACCTGGAGCCCGCGATGCTCGCAGTCGCCGCGGGTGCGATCATCCTCGCCGCACAGACCCGCTGGTATCTGCTCGGCGGAGACCTGGCGGCGACGATCAGCGATGCCCTCACCGTCATCGACACCGTCGTCCTGGGCGGGGTCGGCGCCAGCGAATGATGCGCCATCCCTCGCTCCGAGGAGTGGAAGTCATCGTGGCAGACGTTTCACGTCGCACCTGATCGAAGCCGCGCGCGGCTAGTGTTGGACGGGTGGATGACCGGCAGCCGGAACCTCGCGCCGCGAGCGGGGGAACCGGGCCTGGTGCGGCACTCGGCCCGCTGTGGGAAAGTCCGCCGGCGCCGCCCGGACCCGGGCTGACCCGCGCGGCGATCGTCGGAGCCGCCATCGACATCGCCGACCGCGAAGGGCTCGACGCGGTCTCCATCCGCCGGGTCGCGGCCGTGCTCGACGCCCGGCCGATGAGCCTCTACACCCACGTCCCGAGCAAGGACGACCTGCTCGACCTCATGACCGACCGGGTCGCCGGGGAGGCCGTCCTGACCGAGGCGCTGCCCACGGACTGGCGGGCGGCGATGCGGGCCATCGCTGCCCGCAGCCGGGAAGTGGGCCTGCGCCATACGTGGATGCTGCGGTCCGTCGTGAAACGCGGAAACATCGGCCCGAACGCCGTGCGACACATCGAGCAGTCGTTCGAGGCCCTCGCCGGCCTGCGGGTGGAGACCAGCCGCAGGATTGAAATCCTGCGGGCCGTGGACACGTTCGTGATCGGGCACATCCTCGGGGAGGTCTCCGCGCGCAAGCGCGAGGGCCAACAGGCGTGCGCCGCCGACGGCCCGGCCCCGGACCAGAACCTGGCCCCTGAGCGTCGCCTGGCCGCGGAGCAGGACCGGGCCCCGGCGCGGGCGGGTGGCGGCGGGGACGAGCGCGACCGTGGCACGGGAGCGCCCGCGGTCGATCGCGCGGTCGATCGCGCGGTGCCCGGCCTGCCGGCCGAACCGCGCTGGCAGGCCGTCGTCGAGCATCTGCACCAGCTCGCGGCGAGTGGACAGCACCCGGCGCTCGCCGAGGTGCTGACCGAACCGCTCACGCTCTCGGGCGGACATGCGGACCGGGCCTTCGAGCAGGGCCTCGACTGGCTGCTGTCCGGCATCGCCGCCACCCTGCCACCAGACGCCGCCGCGGCCTGATTCCCCGCCGGCGGTAACCGCCGAGGTCGACGTTGGAACAGGGGAGAACCCGGAAAGTCAACACGACTTTTCCCATTCGACTGCCCCACCCCCCGGCCAGCGGGCAGCATGCGCCAGGACCGGTGTCCAGATTGCCTGGACCCACCATCCCGACACCCCGCCGTCGCGCGCCGCCGTCGTGCGAGGCACGGAACGGCCGGAGGAGCCTGACGATGACCGAATCCACGTCGGAGCAGCCCCAACTCTCCTGGAACTTCGACGACCACGTGACCCCGGACGAGGCCGAGGCGCTCAATTCGCTGAACCGGCAGCTAGGCATAATCGACGCGTTGGGGACCGGCCTCAACGCAGAGCGGGCAGTTAAGGTACGTGAGATCTTAAATTCAACCAGGAATCACCTGGCGGAGATACGGCGGCGGGTCTCGAACCGTGCCGAACAGGATTTCGCTCGGAACCACTACCGTACGGCGTTCGCCTCGGCGTCGCTCGGGACCGAAGAGGAACTCCCCGCGACGATCCAACTGATGACGACCGACTGGAGCTTGTTCGGGGTCGTGAGCCGAATCGACGACCCGGAAGTTCTCGTCCAGATCACCAAGGACCTCCAGGTGTCGGCTTTGGGTGATCTTGGTGAATACACGATCGAACTCCGGACGACGCCGACAGAGCTGTCCGACCAGGCCGGCTGGCGAGAACGACGACTCGCCCTGCAGGCCCTGATATCGACGATCGAAAAGAACGTCGGCGGGCACCTGTCCAGCAGGGCTGCCGGTGCCTACCGGATAACCATTTTCAACCCAGGTAATCTCATCAGGAGTGTTACGGACGGGACCGTCAAGGGCACGGCGAAACACGCGACGGTCGGGGTCGCCGCCGCGGAGATCGGCACCGGAGTCACCCTGGACGACCGGCAGCGCCTCCGGAAAGTTCATCCACTCCTGACACTGCCGTGGTATGCGGAGCGGTTCACCGCCGACCCCGGGCTGCTCGCCCTGGAAGACCGCGAAAAAGTCAGTTACGCATTCGTGATGTCGGCGGTCCTCAAACTTGCCCAGATCTGGACGAGGTATCCCGACAGGCTGCACCTCCTGGAGGCCAAGAGCATGTGGGACGTGCTGCCTCGGACGCCTCCCGTCCAGATCCTGAACTCGCTGCGCCCCGTGGCGAGCACGGCGGCCCGCCGCATGGTCACCAACCGGGCGGTACCGGCCTGGGCGGCCGACTGGGGCCAGGTGCCCAGTGCCGAAGTCTGGGAGAGGGCACGCCGCCACGTTCTCGCCGAGGGTGAGATGGGCGGGCACCCGCCGGCCGCCGCGACCGTCGGCGGCCGTCCGGCGATGCTGTTCGAATACCGGGCCGGCATCCCGGACACCTTCGCGGACGCGTGGTGGAAGCGGATCTGACGACAGGTGTCCACCGTCGTCACGACGTCGCGGGTCGGAGACACGTGCCGTTTCATAGGGTCCTCTGCTCGACGGAGGTGGCGATGTCCGAGACCTCCAGTACCCGCTTCTTCGGCAACCTCGACGATCTGGCGGCCACCTCGCGGCGCTGCGAGTGAGCTTGGCACGTGGCGTCGAGAAATTCTGGAAAAATATCGAAATCGGGCTTCGTTGTTTTGATCTGTCGGCCTGTCGGCGTTGCATGTTTGCTGCTCGCTGGTCCCGGGCAGCCAATACTTAGGAAAATATCCCTAACGCCGACGTCGCCTCCGACCGGCCCGCCGACACGGTGTGAGGTAGAGCATGGCAGCTGTCGTCAGCTCGCCGCCGGTCGCGGCTGGTTCGCGGCCGCGGCTGTCCGCGAAATCCACACGACTGTCCGCGAAACCCGAACAACTCACGCCGATCGAACGTGCGGCACGGGGAAAGGACGCGAGGACGCGCGCGCCGCGCGGGATTCATGGCGAGTATGCGCCGGCGTCGGGCCGGGTCGATCCGGTCGACCTGCTCGAACGGCAGTCGGGGGCGCGGCTGCCTGAGCTTGTCCCGCTGCGCTATCAGCGCATGCTGGAGTCTCCGTTCCGGTTCTTTCGCGGTGCTGCCGCGGTGATGGCGGCGGATCTCGCCGGCACGCCGGTCTCGGGGATCGACGTCCAGCTCTGCGGCGACGCGCACCTGCTCGACTTCCGTCTGCTCGCGTCGCCTGAGCGTCACCTGGTGTTCGACATCAACGACTTCGACGAGACGCTTCCCGGCCCGTGGGAGTGGGACCGGACCAGAACGAACGTGATTTCGCGGCGCTCGCCGAGGCCGCGCGGTCCGGACGGATCAGTACGGCAGGTCAACGAGCGGGGCCGGGGACCCGTCGGCATCGACCGTCCCCGGCCCCAGCGGCCCGGGTGAAGGCCGGCAGACCGCGAATGCCGTCGGCGGTCGGACCACGCGGGGGTGCCGGCGCGCTGTCAGGGACGACCGAGGGCGGGCACCGAAACCGCGCGGCGGACCCGTGAGACGTCGTTGACGATCGTTGTTGACGCGCGCAAGGGGGGCTCCGTAATGGATTATCCACTTCTGTCAGTATTCTGGACGATGCTGCTCTTCTTCGGGTTTGTCCTGTGGCTGTACCTGCTCTTCATCGTCGTATCGGATGTCTTTCGCAGTCGCGACCTCTCCGGCTGGGCGAAGGCCGGTTGGTTGGCGGCGGTCATCATCATTCCACTTCTGGGTGTCCTGGCATACACCATATTCCGTGGCGATTCAATGGGTGAGCGGGCGTTTGAGGACGCGCAGCGGCAGCATGCCTTGCATCAGGCATTTCGGCCGTCCGCGGTGCAGTCTCAGGGGGTTGCCGATGAGATGGCGAAGCTGGTCGCTCTCCGGAGGAACGGTGAGATCAGCGAGGAGGAGTTCCAGCAGGCGAAGTCGCGGGTCCTGGCCTGAGCGTGCTACGGATCGAGCGCAACGCCATCTGGCGCAACCTCGTCGGGCCCGGCACCAGCGCCCCGGCCGCGCTGGATGAGGCTTCGACCACGACCATGCGGTCGTCCTCGGCCAGCTCGGCAGAGGTTCCGGGCTTTGTCTACTAAATTGGTAGACATAGTTCTGGCCTGTCGGTACCGTCCCTGACATGAGCGGTCATGCAATCTTGGTCGACCGCCCGCACGTCGACTACGGGCGGGTAGCCAGCGCCCTCTGTCGACGCTGCCGCTGAGCCTGCCGCTCACTCCACGAAAGTCTCCTCGCTGATCGTCCGAACTTGCTCGTCTGACAGTTCCGACGTCGCGCACTCGCAGCTGTGCCATGTCACCAGCGCAACCGAACCTCCCACCTGCGGCGGCGCCGGGCGGCTGGCCGGTCCCGCCTGGCAAACGCTCCGATGTGCGAGTTCGCCCTGACGGTCAGTCCTCCCGTCTGACACCGATTCCCGGCTGGGTGACGGCAAGGACGTCAGAGGGGACGGACGCGCTCGAACCACGTCACAGAATCAGCGCAGCAACGGAAGGCTGACATGTCACCACCCGACGCGTCGGACCTGCTCGTCGAGGCGGCGTCCCGGCAGGCGGTGCCCCCACCCGCGGTGACGTCCCGGCAGAAGGACGAATCCCCGCCAGCCTCGGACCCGCCGGGGGAGAGGGCCCGGCCCATGCCCGCCGTCGAGACGCTGTCCGGGGCCGGACTGCGGCAGCGGCGCAGCCTGCCCCGGCCGATCCGTCGGCTGTTCGGCCCCGTCCTGCTGTTGACGATCTGGCAGGTCGGCTCGGTCGTCGGTTACATCCCCGAAGACACGATCGCGGCTCCGAGCGCGGTGGCCGGCACCGGTTGGGACATGATTGTCGATGGTTCGCTGCCAGAGGCGCTGGCGGTCTCGTTGCGCCGGGTCGGCTACGGGCTGGTCCTCGGCGGGCTCGCGGGGCTGGCCCTCGGCCTGCTCTCCGGCCTGTTCCGGCTCGGCGAGGATCTCATCGACGCGCCCATGCAGATGCTGCGCACCGTTCCGTTTCTCGGCCTCATCCCGCTGCTCATCATCTGGTTCGGGATCGGCGAGGCCCCGAAGATCGCACTGGTGACGCTGGCGGTCGCCTTCCCGCTCTACCTGAACACCTACGCGGCCATCCGTGACGTCGACGAACGCCTGGTGGAAGCCGCCGGCACACTCGGGCTCAACCGCTGGCAGCTGGTCTGGCACGTCGTGCTGCCGGGATCACTGCCGGGCATGCTGGTCGGGCTGCGCTACGCCCTCGGGTTCTCCTGGCTGGCCCTGGTCATCGGTGAGCAGGTGAACGCCGACCAGGGCATCGGCTACCTGATGATGAACGCCCGCGAGTTCCTGCAGACCGACGTGATCGTGGTCTGTCTCGTCGTGTACAGCCTGCTCGGGCTTCTGACCGACGTCGTTGTCCGCCTGCTGGAAAAGGGGGCGCTGTCGTGGCGGCGCGGATTCTCGGGGCAGTGAAAGAAACCGCGGCGAACGAGAACACCGGGAATAAGAACACCACGGAGGAGAACGCCAGGCGTGGCGCCGTCACCGTACGAGGCCTGCGCCGGGTGTTCACCGATCCGGCCGTCGGAGAGAAGGCCGTCCTCGACGGGCTCGACCTGACGGTGGCCCCCGGCGAGTTCGTCGCGCTGCTCGGTCGTAGCGGCTGTGGCAAGAGCACACTGCTGCGCATTCTGGCCGGCATCGACCGCGAGGTCGAGGGCGATGTGGTCGTCCCGACCAGACGCTCCGTCGCCTTCCAGGAGCCACGACTGTTGCCGTGGAAAAAGGTGTGGCGCAACGTCGCGCTCGGCCTCACCGGACCGGAGGTGCGCCTGCGATCCCTGGCCGCGTTCGCCGAAGTGGGCCTCGACCACCGGACCGACGCCTGGCCGCTGACGCTGTCGGGTGGGGAGGCGCAGCGCGCCGCGCTGGCCCGCGCGCTGGTGCGCTCGCCGGACCTGCTGCTGCTCGACGAGCCCTGCGCCTCGCTGGACGCGCTCACCCGGCTGCGGATGCAGGCGCTGATCGCGGACCTGTGGCGGCGGCACGGCCCGGCTGTCGTGCTGGTCACGCACGACGTGGAGGAGGCACTGCTGCTGGCCGATCGTGTCCTCGTGATGGCCGACGGCGGGATCGCCCAGGACGTCCCGGTCGAGGTCGACCGGCCTCGCCGGCTCGACGACCCCGAAGTCGGACGGCTGCGCACCCAGCTGCTCGGCCTGCTGGGGGTTCCGGTGTGACCTCGGCCGGCGCCCGCGCTGTTCCCGAAGGCCGGCACCAAGGCGCTGCTCGGCGCCGTGGGCCTCCTGGACGATCTTCCGTACAAGATCGAGTGGAGTTCGTTCACCTCAGGGCCACCCCTCCTCGAAGCGCTGGCCGCCGACGCCATCGACCTCGGCGGCGTCGGCGAGACCCCGCCGATCTTCGCGGCGGCCTCGGGTGCCGAGCTGACGCTGGTGTCGGCCTACCTGCAGCCGCCGGACGCGCTGGCGGCGTTCAACAACGGCAGCGTGGACGCGTGGGCGATCTGGGACCCCTACACCGCCATCGCCGAGCAGAACCTCGGCGCCCGGGTGCTGGTGAACGGCGAGGGCGGCCTCAGCACCGGCCTGACCTTCCTGGCCGCCCGCCCGGAGGCGGTGGCCGACCCCGGCAGGCACGCCGCGATCGCGGATTTCCTGGCCCGACTGCGTAAGGCCTACACCTGGACGACCGAGAACCCGGACGCGTGGGCGCAGGCGTGGGCCACCGAGACCGGTCTGACGACCGAGATCGCCAAGGTGGCGCTGGGCCGCGAGAACCGGGTCTGGATCCCGCTCGACGACGACGTCGCCAAGCGGCTGCAGGTGGTGGCGGATGCCTTCACCGACGCCGAGCTGATCCCCCGCGAGGTGGTGGTGGCCGACTTCGTCACCGACGAGTTCAACGACGCGGTCCCGGCGTCGGTCACTCCCTCAGCGGTGGCGTCGTCGTCCGTTCCGGCAACGCCGGCCAAATCGTGACCATCCACCCGCACTGGTTCCCGCCCGCCTCGCGCCCCGGGTTCTCCGAGCCGCCGCCCCTGATCCCGTCGGCCCGCAACTCCTCCCGGAAGGAAGCCGCACCATGACCAGCCCGGCCGTTGTGGACGTCGACCTCGACGTCACCCCCCTGACTCTCCGCATCGGCGCTCGCGTCGACGGTGTCCGCCTGTCCGGCGATCTCGACGCCGCGACCGTGGCGGCGCTGCGCCAGGCGCTGCTGAAGCACAAAGTGCTGTTCTTCCGGGGGCAGCATCACCTGGACCCCGACAGCCAGATCGCCTTCACCCGCACGTTGGGGGAGCTCACGCTGGCGCACCCGACGCAGACGTCGCTGGCCGGCTACCCGATCATCCACGAGCTGGACGCCTCCAAGGGCGGCCGGGCGGGCGCCTGGCACACCGACGTGACGTTCGTCGTCAACCCACCGGCGATCTCGGTGCTCCGGGGCGTGGAGATCCCGCCGACCGGCGGCGACACGGTCTGGGGCAACACCGCCACCGCCCTGACCGACCTCCCGCTCGAGCTCCAGGCGCTCGCCGAGAGCCTGCGGGTCTTCCACACCAACCAGCATGACTACGGCCTGCGTCGGCAGGACCTCGAAGGGCTGCCGGAGGAGTTCATCGCGAAGTTCGAGGAGTTCCGCTCCATCGAGTTCGAGGCGGAGCACCCCGTCGTCCGGGTCCACCCCGAGACAGGCGAACGCGCCCTGGTGCTCGGCGGATTCGTCAAGCAGCTCAAGGGAGTCTCGCAAACCCAGTCGGCACTGCTGCTGAACATCTTCGCCGAGGTCGTCAGCCGGCCCGAGAACCAGGTTCGCTGGCACTGGAACACCGGCGACGTCGCGATCTGGGACAACCGGGCGACCCAGCACTACGCCGTCAACGACTACACGACCGAGCCCCGAATCGTGCACCGCGTGACGGTGGCGGGCGACCTCCCGGTCGGTACCGACGGCCGGCCGAGTGTCGTCCGAGCCGGTGACTCGTCGGCCTACTCGCCGATCGCCGGTGCGCCCGGCGCGCCTCAGCCCTGACCCGCCTGTGGGCCGGTGTCAGCCGGGCACCGAAGCAGCGGCGAGTTCGCGGACGACCTCGGCGAACCCGGCCACGAGCGGGTCGGAGGCGCTGTTCACCCAGACGAGGGCGACCCGTAGCGGCTCGACGTCTAGTTCGGGGCGACACAGCCCAGCAGTCGGCCGTCGCCGTCGAAGTACCCGGCCAGGAGGGGCAGGCGCGTGTCGCCAGGCCAGACCTCGGCCTGCCTGGACGCTACGCCCGCCTGCCATGGTGGGGAGATCGAGCTTGATCAGAACCCGCCGGGCAGATGGGGGTATCGACAGGCGCCTGCCACCTGTACAGCCTTCAGTTCTGCGTCGGTGCCTCCGGCTGGAGCCCCGGCTTGGTGGCGGTGATGCCAATGCACTCCCGAAGGATGCCGACGTTGAAGTCCGCGCCCGGATCGTTGACCGGGTGGTTGTTGACTTCCGTGATGTGTCCCACCTCGTGGAGCAGGGCGACGACCCGGAGCTCGTCGAGTGTCGGATTCTGATCGAGCTGATACGTCCCGAAGATCGACCACAGTGTCGACGCCGAGCTCTCATAGAAACTGGGGAAAAGTGTGATGACTCCCTTCTGTCCGCCCGGGAACACCACAGCATTCGCATCGTAGGTCGCGACAGTGTTCGGGACCTGCATGTCCGGAATAGGTGAATTGATGATGACGGCGTTGCGTAGTGCGTCCCTGGCCTGAGACCCCTCGAATTTGGAGATGTGCCCGTTACAGCTATCGAAGGAGTCCAGGACGTACTGTGCCCTGTCCCGGACAGTGCGGAAGATCTCGGCGCGGGTGCGCTGTACCGGCGTCGGGGGCGGGGGCGGCGGGTTCTGCACCGGCACGAACTGCGGGTTCGGGTCGATGAAGCCGCAGGACCCGATGATCTCCCAGATGAACTGCTGGAGACAGTCGTCACTGGTATCCCAGACCGCGAACGCGCTCAGGTTGCAGGACACAGCCTCGGCCGGCGCCGGAACGGCGACGGCCTGGACCGCGCCGAGCATTGCGGTAGCCGCCGTCATCACAGCGAAGGAACGCCGTAGCCGTGCTCCGCGGCGTGGGCGAGATTCCTCTCCGGTCGGTGCAGACGCCCGTCTGATCCTCATGGACGATGGCCTTCCTTCGGGGCACCACGCTGCGCGAAGGGCTCGAGGCCGGCCGGATCGACCTGGCGTTGCTGATCGGCCCGGCCGACGACCCGCGCACGTGGCCGGTCGGCGAGCTGGAGCTGACCTGGTACTCCGCCCCGGCCTGGCGGCGGCCGGCGGCGGCGCAGCCGGTCTCGGTGGTGGCCTTCGACCAGCCCCCTGCGCGCTGCGGTCCCGGGCCCTGGAGACGCTGTCGCTGCACGCGATCGAGACGGTGATCGGCGCCGGAGGCCATGCAGCTCGCCGGTGTGCAGGCGGCGGTCGGGGCCGGTCTGGGGATCGCGTTGATGGCGACCTTCGGTCAGACCCCCGAGGGCCTCGTCGCCCGCGACGACCTGCCCAGGCCGGCCCCGCTGCCGCTGGCCCTCTGGGCCAGGCAGGGCCTTCCCGCGGAGACCTCGCAGCGCGTCGCGGAGGCACTGCGGCAGGTGCTCGCGCAGCTGCCGGCCGCGCAGCGGAACGCCACGCATCTCGAACTCGCCACAGGAGCCTGACGGGAGCCAGCGCACCATGTCGCTCACCTCAATCCCCGGCGCCTCACCTCGCGCCCGGCCGGGCACCTCCGTGGTGATCGCGGCGGTGCTGCCGAGCCCGTTCGTCGACCAGGTCCGCTCCCGGCTCGGCACCGAGGCACACGTCGTCGACGTCCTCGGTGGAGAGGCCGTGCCGGCGGAACCGCCCGGACCGGTGACAGCGCTGGTGATGCCCGCGGTGCTGCGTGGTGCGCGGCCGCGCGCCGTGCTGGCGGCGGTCGACCGGGCCGACTGGGTGCACTTCCTGTCGACCGGTGTCGACGGCTTCCCACTCGATCGCCTTTCCGGCCGCGCGGTGACGTGCGGCCGAGGGGCGAACAGCCCGGCGATCGCCGAGCTCACCGTCAGCCTGCTGCTCGCCGCCGAGAAGCGGATCCCGCAGATCTGGGAGGCCGAGACGAACGAGTCGTTCCTCACCGAGCCGCTGGGCACTCTCGTCGGTCGGACGGTAGGGCTGATCGGATTCGGGTCCATCGGTCAGGAGCTGGCTCGCCGGCTGGACGGGTTCGGGACCCGGTTGCTGGCCCTGCGCCGCAGCGGACGCCCGGCCGAACAGCCGACCGTGACCGTGGTGCGGACCCTGCCCGAGCTGGTCGGCGAGGCGGACCACCTCGTCGTGGCCGCGCCACTGACCCCGGACACGGACCGGCTGCTGGACGACGCGGCGTTCCCCGTCACCCTCCACCTACCACCCTGAGGCGACGCGCGGCGCGGCGACCGTGCTGTGCGACCGGGCGGTGCTGCCGAGAGAATTATCTTGACTGAGTACAAATTTTTTGGTCAAGCTACTCGCCATGAGCAGAAGCAGGTTGAGCCTCGAAGAGCGCGTGCAACTGCTGGAGGACCGGGAGGAGATCCGGCAGAGTCTGATCGACTACGGCGAGCTGCTCGACGCACGTGACCTCGATGCCTGGGCCGAGCTGTGGGCGGAGGACGGCGAGTTCGAGATGAGTACGGGTCGGACGGCACGCGGGCGGGCCGCGATCAGGGAGATGCTCGCCGCGGTGATGGAGAAGAACCCGCCGGCAGTTGTCCACATGGAGATGAACCCGCGGATCACCGTCGACGGTGACACCGCCCGTTCCACGATGCTCTACGGAGTCGGCCGCACCCAGGACGACGGGCTGACCCGCGT
Source organism: Frankia sp. Hr75.2 (assembly GCF_949319125.1). Classification (NCBI taxonomy): domain Bacteria; kingdom Bacillati; phylum Actinomycetota; class Actinomycetes; order Frankiales; family Frankiaceae; genus Frankia; species Frankia sp. Hr75.2. Next base: position 43,729 of record NZ_CASGGV010000292.1, read on the forward strand.
CATCTGGTTCGGACACCACCACAGCCGGCACGTGCGCACTCCGGACGGCTGGAGGATCCACTACCGTCGCAACACCGTCGACCTGCCGGAGACCGGCCACCCCTGAACCGGACCCGGTGTTCCGCGGAACACCGGAACACCGGCCCCGTACGTCGGCTCGCGCCCCGTCGTGCGGGGGTCAGCCGGGGTGGTTGGCGAGTGCGACGGCCGGGGCGCAGGCGGCGCGTGCGGTGCGGGCGGGTGCGCCGAGCAGGTAGCCCTGGCCGAAGTCGATGCCGGCGTCGATGGCGACCCGCAGCTCGGCGGTGTTCTCGATGCCCTCGGCGATCACGCAGCTGCCGATCTCCGCGGCGACGTCCACGATGGCTGCGGCGACGGCGCGGCGGGCGGGGTCGCCGTCCATCCCGTGGGTGATCAGGTAGTCGAGTTTCACGATCTCGGGCCGCAGGTGGATGAGCTGTTCGAGGCCGGCGTAGCCGGTGCCGATGTCGTCCACCGCGATCTGGGCGCCGAGCGCGCGCAGCGCGTGGATGCCGCGCATGACCACCGGGTCGGCGCTGAAGTACTCGTGCTCGGTGATCTCGACGATCAGTCGTTCGCAGGCCGGGAACGGGGCCAGCAGGCCGACCAGACCGGAGGTGATGGTGGCCGGTGAGGCGTTCACGGCGAGGGTGACCGAGCGGGGCAGCTCGGACATCACGGTCAGTGCGCGCCGGATGGCCGTCAGCTCGAGGTCCGTGCCGAGCCCGACGCTGCTGGCGACGGCGTACCAGCCCTCCGGGTCGTCGGTCGATCCCGGGAAGCGTGACAGTGCCTCGACTCCCACCACGCCGCCATCGGAGAGGTCGACCACCGGCTGGAAGACGATCTGCGGGCCACCGGCGTCGATGAGGTCGTTGATCACCCGGGAGACCCGGCTGCGCGTCTCCCACACCCGGTGCAGGTCGATGACGGCGTCGCTGAGGAACGCGGCCAGCAGGCTGAGGAACCGGCCGTCGCGTTCGCGCAGCTCCGGGCGGGGCTGGTGCGCGAGGCAGCCGAGGATGCCGTAGATGTCGTTGTCGTTGTCGTAGACCGGCGTGGCCACGTACGCCCCGATACCCAGTACCTGGACGGTGCCCGCGCCGGCGGTCCGCGGGTCGCGGTGGGTGTCGGGGATGATGACCGGCTGATTGTGGGCAAGTACCTGGGCGTACAGAGCCGCCTCGCGGCGGATCGTGCTGCCCGGCGCGATGCCGAAACCGGCCGCGTCGCCGTTGACGACCTGTAGCACCAGCAGGTTGCCCTCGACCCGGCCCAGCCAGGCGAGATCCATGCCGAGGTGGCGGCGCAGCACCCCGAGCAGGTCGGCCACCGCGGGGTCCGGTTCCACGACCTCGATCGGTGGGCCCAGTGGCGACGCCGGACGCGCCATGGGCACCACCTCCTCGCTACGGCATGCCCAGGCCGGTGCGGCACACACACCGCGGCACGGCCGAGGGCTCCCGAGGAGTCAGAGCCAGCCGTTGCGGCGGAACGCCCGGTACAGGAACAGGCAGGCGGTCGCGATCGTCACCAGCACGGCCGGATAGCCCCAGACCTGCCGCAGCTCGGGCATGTGCTCGAAGTTCATTCCGTAGATCCCGGCGACCGCGGTGGGCACGGCCCCGATCGCCACCCACGCACTGATCTTGCGCATGTCCTCGTTCTGCGCGATGGTCACCTGCGTCAGTGTCGCCTGCAGGATCGACGACAGCAGCTCGTCGAGGTGGGTGATCCGTTGTGTGGCCTGCACGAGATGGTCGAAGACGTCCCGGAAGTGGTCGCGCACATGCGGGTCGATCATCGGCAGTGGGGTGTCGGACAGCGACCGCAGCGGGGCGGTCAGCGGGCTCACCGCGTGCTTGAACTCGAGGATCTCGCGCTTGAGCTGGTAGAGCTTCTCCACCGACGGCCGCGCCGAGTGCTCGAACACCGACGCCTCGGCGGCGTCCACGTCGGCCTCGATGCGGTCGACGACCGCCAGGTAGTCGTCGACGACCCGGTCGCACACGCCGTGCAGCACCGCGGACGGCCCGTGGCGCAGCATCTCCGGCCGTCCCTCCAGCTGGCCGCGCAGCTGCTGGAGCCCACCGTGCGCACCGTGGCGGACGGTGACGACGAAGTCGGAGCCGATGAAGACCATCACCTCGCCGGTGACGACGACCTCGGTGTCCGCGGTCAGCTCGCCGTGCTCGACGTAGCGGGCGGTCTTGAGCACCACGAACAGCGTGCTGCCGTACCGTTCGATCTTGGGTCGCTGGTGGGCGACGACGGCGTCCTCCACGGCGAGCGCGGGCAGGCCGTAGATGCCGGCGATGGATTCCAGCTCGGAGTCGGTGGGCTCGAACAGGCCCAGCCAGGCGAACGCGCCATGGTGGCGGCGGGCGATGTGCGCGGCGGTCAGCATGTTCGACCCGTCGGGGACCCGCTGGCCGTCGGCGTAGACGTGGCAGGCGACGACCTGCCCGGAACGGACCTGCTCGGCGGTGGGCGTCGGGGGCCGCTTGGGACGGGTGCGCACCAGCGACACCGGGCGCGCCAGGGCACCGGCGAGCAGGTCGCGCAGCAACCCGCCGCCGTGCTCGAGGTCGAGCCCGTCGTCGAGCCCGTTGCTGTCGTGTCCGTGCCCGTGGTGTCCGCCGGTGCCGGAGCCGTCCTGGTCGTGCCCGTTCACGCCGTTCTCCTCCGCGAGCTCGCTGCGGCCCCTGTCCGGCCCGGAGTCCATCCTTGCGGACGGCGCAGGCGGCCCCGGCCCCGGATGAGCCCTGGGCCCACGGCGGTGACCGCGGCGGGACGAACAGTGGCGGCCGGTCGCCGCGCCCTGTCCTCAACCAACTGGTTGACGACCTGGGTGAGGCGACCTAAGCTCGGTATTCAACCAATCGGTTGAGGAAGTGGCCGGCTGATCGTGGCCGGCCTGGGGAATGCGGAGGGGGAGTGCCGGTGGTGGCGGCGGACACGCTGTCCCGGGTGTTCTCGGCGCTGGCGGACCCGACCAGGCGCGACATCGTGGCGCGCCTGGCGGTGGGGGACGCCACTGTCAACGAGCTCGCCGCGCCCTACGACATGACCGTCCAGGCGGTGTCCAAGCACCTGCGGGTGCTGCAGGACGCCGGCCTGGTCAGCAGCGGCCGGCAGGCACAGCGGCGTCCGATGCACCTGGAGGTCGACGTCCTCGACCTCCTGACGACGTGGCTCGAGCGGTACCGCCGCCAGGCCGAGGAGCGCTACCGGCGCCTCGACGACGTCCTGCGAGCCATGCCCGACGACGTCGACCCGATGCCGCCCCGCCACCCACCCGACCTGACCGAGTCACCCGACCCGACCCGATCGAACCGACGACCTGACCTGGCCTGACCGCCGAGCCTGACAGGAGCATCGACATGCCCGCCACCGACACGAACCCGACCACGATGAGGTCCGCCCGCCCGGGCTGATCGTGCAGACAGGCTCAGGCCTTCGGGCCGCCGGCGACGTAGAGGACCTGGCCGGACACGAAGCCGGCGCCCTCGCCGACGAAGAACGACACCGCGTGGGCGATGTCGTCGACCTCGCCGGGCCGGGCGACCGGGATCTTCGACTTCGCCACGGCCAGGTAGTCCTCCCAGCCGACACCCAGGCGCTCGGCGGTCGCCCGCGTCATGTCGCTGACGATGAACCCGGGCGCCACGCAGTTCACCGTGATGCCGAACTTGCCCAGCTCGATCGCCAACGTCTTGGTGAAGCCCTGCAGGCCGGCCTTGGCGGCCGAGTAGTTCGCCTGGCCGCGGTTGCCCAGCGCGGAGATGCTGGAGAGGTTGACGATCCGGCCCCACTTTGCGTCCACCATGTACTTCTGGGTGGCCCGGGCGGTCAGGAACGAGCCACGCAGGTGGACGCCCATGACCGCGTCCCAGTCGCCCTCGGTCATCTTGAACAGCATGTTGTCGCGGGTGATACCGGCGTTGTTGACCAGCACCGTCGGCGCGCCGAGCTCGGCGGCCACCCGGGCGACGGCCGCGTCCACCGCGGCGGCGTCGGAGACGTCGGCACCCAGGGCGATCGCCTTCCCGCCCGCGGCCGCGATCGCGTCCACGGCGGTCTTGGCCGCTGACTCCTCGAGGTCGAGCACGGCCACCGCCATGCCGTCACGGGCCAGGCGCTGCGCGATGGCGGCGCCGATGCCGCGGGCCGCTCCGGTGACGATCGCGACGCGGGACGGGGCTTCGGACACGGACCGGCTCCTCACACCAGACGCCACGCGCGACGGAGTGGCGATCGGACACACGCCGGCAGCCGTCCGCCGCGGGCGAGTCGCCGGTGCGACCGGACCACCGCCGGCACCGGGCCCACACCGGCCCGGCGGCCTAAAGTCAACCGGTTCGCGGCCCCGAACGCCACCGGTCGACAACGTCGCCGGTCGGGTGCTCAAGCCGCGCGGGCGGGGCGGCGCAGGAGGGCCACGGCGGGCACGATTCCGGCGAAGGACAGGGCGGCGGTGACCCACCAGACCCGGGTGAACAGGTGCAGCGGAATGCCGCTGCCCACCGACGACTCGCCGAGCACCGCGATGGTGACGGCGACACCCAGGGCGATGCCGGTCTGGCGCACCATGTTGACGACCGCGGAGCCGGTCGCGAACGACTGCGGGGGCAGCGACGCGGCGGCCGTGGACATCATGGTGGGCAGGGTCAGGCCGACGCCGATCCCGGTGAGGGTCATGCCGCCGAGCACGCCGGAGACGTAGTTCGGCTCCGTGGTGATCGCGAGCGCCCACCAGGCGACCCCGCCGCCGAAGATGACACTGCCCAGCCCGATGACGATCGCCGGCCCGTAGCGGGCGATCAGCCTGCCGGTGATGCCGAACGAGACGAGCGGGACCATGAGCGGCCCAGGCGCCATGGCCAGGCCGGCCTGCAGCGCGGACCATCCCCACTGGCCCTGCTCCCAGAGCACGATCGACAGCAGCATCGCGCCGAAGGAGGCGGAGAAGAACAGCGCGACGACCGAGGCGCCGGTGAAGTGCCGGGAGGTGAACAGGGACGGGTGCACGAGCGGGTTCCGGCTGGTGGCGCAGTGGACGGCGAACAGGACGAGCAGGCCGACCCCGCCGGCGAGGGATCCCACCAGCGCCGCCGAGGACCAGCCCCAGTCCGGCCCCCGGACCAGCCCGGCGGTCAGCAGGCCGACCCCGCCGGTGGCCAGCAGCACGCCGACGGCGTCGGGCCGCTCGGTCGGCTGGCCGGCCAGGCGCGGCAGCCGGCGCCAGCCGACGACGAGGGCCGCGAGGCCGACCGGGACGTTGACGAGGAACGCCCAGCGCCAGCTGGCGGCGACGAGCAGCCCGCCGACGACCGGGCCGATCGCCGCCGACATCCCGCCGACGGCGGTCCAGGTGCGCACGGCGCCCTGACGGCGCTCGGGTTCGTGGGCCGCGAGCACCAGACCCAGTGAGGTGGGTGTCACCAGCGCGGCCCCGGCGGCCTGCACGAGCCGGAAGCCGATCAGCATGTCGACGGTGGTGGCCGCCGCGCAGGCCGCCGACGCGAGCGTGAACACCGCGACGCCGAGCAGGAAGCCGAGGTCGCGGCGGTACCGGTCGGCGAGCCGTCCGAAGAAGACGAGCAGCGCCGCGTAGACGACCGCGTAGCCGTTGAGCACCCACGACAGCCGGCTCAGGTCGGTCTCGCCGAGATCGTGGGCGATCTGCGGCAGCGCGACGTTGACGATGAACAGGTCGAGGCTCGCCAGGATCACGCCACTGCAGACGATCAGCAGAACCTCGCGTCCGGACGCCTCGCGGCGTCGTGAGGGCGAGACGCCCCGGTCCATCATCAGTTCTGTCATGCAACTGAACTTAGGGCGCTGGCGTTCCGTCACGCAACTGACTAACGTGCCGGTCATGGAGCGCAAGAGCTTCGCGGACATGAACTGCTCGGTGGCCCAGTGCCTCGAGGTCGTCGGCGAGTGGTGGACGATGCTGATCCTGCGCGACGCCTTCCTGGGGGTGAGCCGCTTCGACGACTTCCAGCGGCGGCTCGGGATCTCCCGCAACGTGCTCACCCAGCGCCTCACCGGTCTGGTCGAGGCCGGCGTCCTGGCCAGGACCACCTACCAGGAGCATCCGCCGCGCTACGACTACCGGCTCGCCGACAAGGGCCGCGACCTGTGGCCGGTGCTGTCCGCGATGCGGCAGTGGGGCGACCGGTACGCCGCGCCCGCGGGCCCGCCGGTGAACGTGCGGCACCGTGGCTGCGGCGAGGTCTTCCACACGGTGCCCACCTGCTCGCAGTGCGGCGAGCCGGTGGGCCCGGGCGACGTCCGCGCGGTCGTCGGCCCCGGCGGCAGCGCGGATCTCCTGCCCGCCCGGTCAGCGCAGGCATGAGCGCACGAAGGCGTCGACGACCTGCCGCTGGAACGCCAGACAGATGCGGTGGGGGAGCGGCGTGTCCGCCCCGCGCCCCTGTGCGGCGTCCCGAGACTCAAGATAGTCAACGGTGTTGACGTCGCCGCCTTCCAGTTTATGATCTTGAACAGTCAGCCACCGACTCCTCCTTGAACACCTTTCAACCCACATACAAGGCAAACGGAATCCCCGAGTGCCTCCAAATAACATCGATGTCGCCTTGATCATGGAAACGCCCGGTTTCCCGGGACCTCGGGGAAAAGGCCGTCCGCGTTGATCCTGGCTGGCGATGAGACGAGATGAGAAACGCACGTGGATGTGCGGTGTCGTTGTCGGCGCCGCGGCCCTCGTCGGGGTCAGCTCCTTCGCCGGGCCGATCCCCGGGGCGCTGGCGGCGGACGGCGCGCCCGATCCCGCCCCGCCCGGTGTGGCGAGCCTGAACCCGGCCCTCGCCCCGTTCGAGAACCAGCCGGTGCGCTGGCACGAGTGCCGGACCGGCCCCAACGACGCGATCGGCTCCTACCTGGACGCGGCCGGCGCGCAGTGCGCCGGGATCAGCGTCCCGCTGGACTACGCCCGCCCCGACGGCCGGGAGATCACCCTCGGGGTGTCCCGGACCAGGGCGGCCGACACCGCCCACCGGCGCGGCATTCTGATGATCAATCTTGGCGGTCCCGGCGGCCCCGCTCTGGACGCCACCCCGGACCTGCGTGGGCTGCTCGGTGAGGCGGCGGACGGCTTCGACGTGGTCGGGATGGACCCCCGTTTCGTCGGCCGCAGCGCACCGCTGGACTGCGGGCCGATCCTGAAGCGGCCCTGGCCGCGCGCCGGCGGCCCCGACCAGGACAGTTTCGATCGCACCGCCGACGGTCAGGCCGCGATAGCGCAGGCGTGCGCGGTGCACGCCGATGTGCTGCCGTTCGCGTCGACACGGAACACCGCTCGTGACATGGATATTGTCCGTGCTGCGCTTGATGAGCGGAAGACGTCCTTCCTCGGCTTTTCCTACGGCACCTACCTGGGTGCGGTGTACATGCAGATGTTCCCTGACCGGGTCGATCGTTTCGTTCTCGACAGCGTGGTGGATCCGACGACGTACAACCCACGGGTGCTGCGCGACACCGGGGATCTGCTCGAGGGCGCGCTGCGGGAGTGGGCCGGCTGGGCCGCCGGGCGGGACGCCCAGTTCGGGCTTGGCAGCACGGCCGCGGAGGTGCTGGCCACCGTCGACCGGATCTACGCCGCGGCCGCGCGCGGTCCGCTGACCGTGGACGGCGTGGAGTACGACGCCGGGGACATCCCGGGGCTGCTCATGGATGCACTCGTCGACGACAGTGCGGAGGCGTCCGACATCCTGGCGATGGGTGTGCGGGCCTTCGCCGACGCGGCGGATGGCCGCGCGCCGGCGGAGAACCCCTACCTCGACGAGTTCCTGGACGGTGTCGCGACCGGCGGTCCGACGCTGCCCGGCGGGTCACCCGGGCGCCGGGTGGAGGCGGTGCCGGAGGGGTCGATCAGCGCGTTCCAGAGCGCGCAGCTCGCGGTCCTGTGCGGGGATGTGCCGGCGTCCCGTGTGGCCGGTGAGTACCTGGCGGACATCCGCCGTCATCAGCGGCCGCAGCCGCATGTGGGTGCGGCGATCTGGAACCTGACCCCGTGCACGTTCTGGCCGGTGCGCCCGGTGGAGGCACCGACCCGGGTGGCGAACGCCGTGCCCGCGCTGGTGGTGGCCGCGGAGAAGGACAACCGCACGCCGTACGCGGGCAGCCGGGCGCTGCACCGGGCGTTGTCCTCGTCGAGGCTGGTGACGTTGCGCGGAGCACGGGTGCACGGCGTGTACGGCGGGCGCAGTGGCTGTGTCGACGAGGCAGTCAATGCCTACCTGCGGTCGGGCACCCTGCCCAGCGCCGACCTCACCTGCACCCGTCCGCCGGCTCCCCCGGGTTCGCTTCCGGAGTGACAGCCGACGAATCGGTCCGGTCGGCGTTGGTGTGCGCGGCGGCCGGCACCGTCAGACGGGGCGGAGAGAGGCGAGGAGGTGGTGGGTTGTCTCGAGGGTTTCAGCGAGGTCGAGGGCTCCGTGGCGGCGGCCCGGGGTGCGTGCGCCGGCCGCGGTGTCGAAGTAGCGCTGGGCGAGCATCGCGGCCTTGAGTCGGGAGGCGCTGTGCGGGCAGGTGACGCTGAGGCGGCGGGCGGCGCGGCCGGCGGCGGTCAGGAGTTCGGGTGGGGGCGCTGTCGCGCCGCCGGCGGCGGCTTCCTGGCGTACGCGCAGGTAGTGGTAGGCCAGGTCGTCGACCCGGTCGTAGGGCAGTCGCTCCCGGATCTGGGCGCCGGACCGGCTCCCGAAGATCGCGGCGTAGCCGAGTGTTCCCGCGGCGGCCAGGACGATGGCCGCGGTGGTCCAGGGGGTGCCCGGGTGGGTTCCGGTCAGGTGCCGCGCGATGGTGGCGGCGGCCAGGGCCCAGCCGGGGGTGAGGAGTAGCGCGCCGATGCCGATGCCGGCCAGGCGGCGGCTGCGCCGGTAGCGGGTCGCCGCCTTGGTGACCGCGTCGTCCACTTGTGGGTGTGCCCGTTCCCGGGCGGCGAGCGTCACGACCAGACAGCCTCTCCTGATCATTGTCAGGAGTCAGATGGTATGTCGAACCCACCGGCCGTCCGCGGGTTCGACACGCCCGTGCGGCCGGTGGGTCGAGGTCTGCCGGTGGACTTCTGTTGTTCCCGGTTACCGCTGGACGGAGGCGGGGCGCATGCCGGCGAAGATGAAGTCGAGGTGGCGCTGGCAGGCCTGGGCGGGGTTGTCGCCGGGGGCCTCGACGACTCCGCGCACGGAGCGCAGGGTCATCAGGACGTCGGTCAGGGTGACGTCGTCGCGGATCACGCCGGCGGTCTGGGCGTCGCGCAGCAGGTCCGCGACCGTGTGGCGCATCTTCTCCTGTTCGGGTGCGGGGGCGCGTTCCCACAGGCGGGCCAGGCAGCCGCGGTGGGCGGCCATGGTGTTGGCGACGGCGCGCGCGTAGCGTTCCAGGCCGTGCCCGCCGGGTGCGTTGCGGGCGGCTTCGGCGGCCCCGGCCATGTCGGCGAGGATCTCGTGGATCAGGTATTCGATGAGTGCCTGTTTGGTGGGGAAGTGGCGGTAGAGCGTGCCGATGCCGAGCCCGGCGCGCTGCGCGATGTGTTCGACGCCGGCTTCGATGCCTTCGTCGTTGAAGACCTCGATCGCGGTGGTGATCAGGCGCTGGCGGTTGGCGGCGGCGTCTCGGCGCAGCCGCGGCCCGGCGTCGGTCGCGGTGCTGTCTCCGGTGTTCTGGTTCCCACCGCCGGTAGCCGTGGAGATCACTGTAGTCCGCCTCAGCATCGTTACACGATCATCGGCTACCACCATAGCCGTGGGCGCCGACGGACCGTGGTCGGCCTGACGGGGCGACTGGCCTGATTGTCCCGGCTGGTAGGGCCCCAGCCGGTACGCACCGGCTGGTGCGGTCTATTCCCCGAGCAGGGTGCCGCCGGGCACCAGCCCCAGCTCGGCGTGCGGCAGGTCCTGGGCGGTCACCGGGTGGCCCCGGCGGGCGGCCGGGATGGCGAGGGCGGCGATCAGGGCGAGCACGGTGGCGCCGGCGAGCATGGCGAAGCCGTTGGTGTAGCCGGATTCCTTGGGTATGCCGTCGGATCCGGCGCCGGAGGTGACGATGGTGGCCATCAGCGCGGCGCCGATCGAGCCGCCGATGGTGCGGATGTTGGCGTTCATACCGGAGGCGACGCCGGTCTGGTGGGCGGGGACGGCCTCGACGATGAGGCTGGCCATGGCGGAGAAGGCCAGGCCGAGCCCGATGCCCATCACCGCGGTGGCGATGTAGACCTCCCACTTGTCGTGGTGGGCGAAGGCGATCAGGGCGAAGGAGATGATCGTGACCGCGGAGCCGGTGACGACGACGGCCTTGGAGCCGTAGCGGGCGGCCAGCGGGCCGGAGGCGATCCCGACGGCGAACATCGTGATGCTCAGCGGCAGCAGGATCAGCCCGGATTCGGTGATGGTGGCGCCGAAGCCGTATCCGGCGGAGGTCGGGGTCTGCACGAACTGCGGCAGGAATCCCATGAGGGCGTACATGCCGACGCCGATGAGCAGGGCGACGAGGTTGGTGGTCCACACGGCCGGCAGGCGCATCATGGTCATGTCGATCAGTGGGGCGGCGGAGCGGGTCTCGACGACGACCCACGCTCCGCCGATGACGACGGCGCCGGCGAGCAGGCCGAGCACCTTGCCGGACGTCCAGCCCCAGTCGGGGCCTTCGGAGAGGCCGAGCAGCAGGCAGACCAGCCAGGCGGAGAGCAGCAGTGCCGGGGTGATGCTGATCCTGGAGGGGGTGCGGATGGCGGATTCCGGGATGAACACGACGGTGGCCGCGGCGGCCAGCAGCACCATGATCAGGGGAACCCAGAACAGCCAGTGGTAGTCGAGCAGGTCGACGATCGGGCCGGCCAGGACGAGGCCGAGGCCGGCGCCGACCGCGGTCAGCGCGGCCAGGACGCCGATGGCGCTGGAGACCTTCGGGAGGGGGAACTCGTCGCGGATGATGCCGAAGGCGAGCGGGAGGATGCCGCCGCCCACGCCCTGGATGACGCGGGCGATGATCATCAGGGTGATGCCGGTGGCGATCGCGGCCAGGGCGGAGCCCGCGGCGAGTGCGCCGAGGGCGACCAGCAGCATTTTCTTCTTGCCGACGGCGTCGCCGATGCGGCCCATGATCGGGGTGAAGATCGAGGCGGAGAGGAGGTAGGCGGTCAGCACCCAGGTGACCGTGCTCTGGTTGGTGTGCAGGCTTTCCATGATCGTGGGTAGCACGGGGGTGACCAGTGACTGCAGCAGGGCGTAGGTGGCCACGGCGAGCGCCAGTACGGCGAACGTGACCTGGTGGTGGGCTCTGCGGGCAGGTTGGATCATGAACCCTCCAGGCTCCGGAACGGAGCCTCCGCTCCGCAAGGAGCGTAACAGGAGCCGATCCTCCGTTCCCGTCGGCGCCCCCTTGTAGACGCGGCCAGGTGGCGCTGGTGAATGCTTTGGACGGCGGCCGGCGTCATCCGGCGTCCCGTCCCCCGCCGGTCGCGGCGGTGGACCGGGGTGTCAGGCTCCCGAAGGGCGTCGGATTCCCGGCTCCGGACACATCCGGAGCCGGATGCCGGACCCTGGCGGCCGGCGCGGCCGCGGACTGTGGGTGGGCCACGTGGTGGCCGTCCCCGCCGGGATCCGCCCACCGGAGCCCGGGCGCGGGGGGCGGCATGAGTGGAAGGTGATCCCGATGGCGGTGTCCCGACGTGACGTCCAGACGGCAGACGGGCTGATGGACGTCCATCTCCATGCCCCCGACGGCGGCGCCCCCGCCCCGGTTGTGATCATGTACTCGGATGCCTACGGCGTCCGGGAGACGGTGCAGCGGATGGCCGGGCGGCTGGCGGCGGCCGGCTACCTGGTGGCCTTGCCGAACACGTTCTACCGCGCCGGGGCCGACGCGGCAGCACCGGAGAAGATCGACTTTGCCGACCCCGAGCAGCGCGCCCGGCTGGGGCGGGTCACCTCCCAGGCGACCCCGCAGCGGGTGATGGCCGACACCGGCGCGCTGCTGGACGCCCTGGCCGACGAGCCGGGCGCGCTGCCCGGCCCGGTGGGGACCATCGGCTACTGCATCGGCGGCCGGATGGCCTTCACCGCGGCGACGGCACACCCCGATCGGGTCGCGGCGACGGCGTCGATCCACGGCGGCGGGCTGGCCAGCGACGACCCGTCCAGCCCGTACCTGGCGGCGGACCGCATCCGCGCCGCCCTGTACCTCGCGATCGCCACCGGCGACGCCCACCACACCGACGCCGACCACGCCCGGCTCGTGGCGGCGCTGGACGAGGCGAAGGTCGACTACGAGGCGGAGATCCTCCCTGCGCGGCACGGGTTCGCGTTGGTCGACTTCCCCGTGTACGACGAGGCGGCGGCCGAGCGGCACTGGGAGAAGTCGCTGGCGCTGTTCGCCCGCACTCTGCGTCCCGCAGCCTGATCCCACCCCGGTTCCCGGCTCATCGCGGGTCCGGCAGGCTCACTCGACCGCCGGGCGACCCGGCGGCACCGGCACCTCGCTGGCCGGACGTCCACCGGCTGGCGGGGGCTGGGACGGGGCGCGGGCGGTGCGTAGCTCGGCGGTGAGCTCGTCGACCTGCCGTTCGGCGCGTTCGGCGCGGGTCCGGGCCTCGGCACGGGCGTCGGTGAGCACGGCGAGCCGCTCAGCGGCGGCCTGCTGCTCGGCCGCCAGCCGGGACGCCGCCTCGGCCCGGGCCCGCTCCAGCTGGTCGGTGGCGGCCGCCCGTTCCCGCTCGAGGTCCTCGGCGGCGGTCGCGCGGACCCGGGCGGTCTCGGCCTGGGCGTCGGCGTGCGCCCGGGCCAGCTCGTCGCGTTCGCGGCGGGCGTCGTCGCGGATCCGGTCCCGGTCGGCCCGCAGATGGTCGCGGTCCGCCCGCAGTTCGCGCAGGGCCGCCGCGTCCCGCTCGGCGGCCCGTTCCGCGGCCCGCAACGCCACGGTCAGCCGGTCAGTCTCGGCGGTCAGTTCGGCACGGACCCGTTCTGCCTCGGCGTGGACCCGACCGATCTCGGTGGCCGCCTCCCGCCGGGCACGCGCCACATCGTCGTCGGCCCGGGCCTGCGCCTGCTCGACGCGGGCGTCGGCGTCAGCGCGCGCCGCCTCCACCGCCGCGGCGGCCTCCCGGCGGGCCGTCTCGGCATCGGTGACCGCGCCCGCGTGCGCCGCCTCGGCGGCGGCCAGGCGCCGTTCGGCATCCTCGAGGGCGGCGACGGCTTCGGCGGCCACCGCCTCGGCCTCCCCGCGGGCGGTCTGCTCCGCCCTGGCGGTCTGCTCCGCGCGCACGGCCCGGGCCACCGCCTCGGCGACCCGCTCGGCGGCATCGGCCTCGGCCGCCTCCACCTGCGCCTCGGCGCGGGCGACATCCCCGAGGCCGGCCATCTCCCGGGAGAAGCCGTCCAGGGAACGGGTCAGGTCGGCGGCCAGCGCGCGGATCTGGGCGGCGAGCTCGTCGGCCCGCAGCCGCCCGGCGGCGATCGGCCGCGCGACCGGCGGACGCACGGCCGCCGGGTCACCGCCGGCGGGCGGGGTGCTCTCCCGGCGGGCGAGGTCGCGGCGACGGCGGTAGGCCGCGAGCCGGTTGTGGGCCGGGTCCTCGCAGTAGGACGGTGGCCGTCCAGGCCGGTCGGCGGGTGCGGTGGGCCGCTCGCAGCCAGGGAAGACGCACCGCGACGACGGTGGTGCCGCCGTCTGGGCACCGCCCGTCATGGTGGCGGGATCGTCGTCTGCCGGTATCGCCCTGGGATCGTCGGCCGAGCTCATGCTCCGGTTCTACCGGACGAACCCCGAAGCGGATCGTGCGCGACCCGCGTGGCGACCAGGTCATTCGCGTGTTTCGCCCGGTGCGGCCGCCCACCGCGCGTGACGTGGTGCCACACGCCCGACGCCAGCCCGGAAACGAAGCGGGTGGCCGTCCGCGTGGGGTGGACGTGGCAGGGTGTGACGCGGTAGGAACGGGACCTGCAAACGCGCTGGTGACGGCGGGGCCGCCGAGCTGGATCGGCTGCCGTTCCGGCACCGGCGGTGTCCGCGCCCGTGCCGGGGTCACCAGGTGACCCGAGGTGTCGGCCGACCTGGGGAGGTGAGCCCGATCCCGCTGCCGCAGGCTGGGCGCTCTCCCCGCGCGTTCACCAGGCCCGCCGGCCGACCCGCTCGCCGCGCCGCCCACTGAGGCGTCCGACGCCGAGCGGCGCCGCGCGGAGGACCGGTGCGCCGTGCAGTGCGCCCTCGGTTTTCCGGAAGGTCCTCATGTCGGGTTCCACCGCCTCTCCCGCTTCACCGTCTTCGTCGTTCTCCGCGTCTTCGTCGTTCGCCACCCCGTTGCCCACCGCTGCGCGCCTCTCGCTCGACCGGTCGGCCGTCGTGGCGACGCTGCGCGGGGCCGGTTGTGTGTTCGCCGAGGACGAGGCCGCGCTGCTGCTGTCAACCGCGAGCACCCCCGACGAGCTCGCCGTGATGGTCGCCCGTCGGGCGTCCGGGCTGCCGTTGGAGCACGTGCTGGGCTGGGTGTCGTTCCGCGGCCTGCGGGTGGCTGTCGACGAGCGGGTGTTCGTCCCCCGCCGCCGCACCGAGTTCCTCGTCGACCGCGCCGCGGCGATCCTGGCCGCCGGCGCGACCGTGGGGGACAGGGCCCGTTCGGCGGTGGGTTGGGTGGTCGTCGATCTGTGCTGTGGGTCGGGCGCGGTCGGCGCGGCGCTGGCCGGCGCCGTCCGCGGGCCGGTCGACCTGCACGCGGCGGACGTCGACCCGGTCGCCGTCGCCTGCGCCCGGCGCAACCTGACCGGTCCGGGGCGCATCACCCCGGCACCGGCCCGGGTCTACACAGGTGATCTCTACGCGCCGCTGCCGCCGGTGTTGCGCGGGCGGGTGGATCTTCTGGTGGCCAACGTTCCGTACGTGCCGACGGGTCGACTGGGGCTGTTGCCTCCCGAGGCACGGGTCCACGAGCCCCGGGAGGCCCTCGACGGCGGTTCGGACGGGCTGGACGTGCTGCGCCGGGTGGCCGCCGAGGCGACAGACTGGCTGGCGCCCGGGGGGAGTCTGCTCGTCGAGACCAGCCGGGCCCAGGCGCCGCTGGCGGGGGAGACCTTTCTCCACGCCGGCCTCGTCACAACGGTCGCGACCTGTGAGGACCTGAGCGCCACTGTGATAGCCGGCCGCTACGTGCCGGGGGACGAGGCCTGATCAGCCCTCGGGTGGCTGCCCGCTCTGTCACCGACTTGAGCGGGCAGCCACCCGAGGAAACAGGCTGATCACTTCCCACCCTCAAGATAATCAACAGTGTTGACCGCCCTTCATCCCCTTATTGATCTTCACAAGCAATCTCCAAAACCAACAAACAAAAACAGCACAGGCGAAGATGATGGCCTGGCCGCCCTCCTCGCGCCACCAGGCCAGCACCTTGCGGTGCAGTCGTAGGGGTCGTAGGGCTGTGCGTCTGCGGGCCAGTAGCGGACCGGATAGTCGATGTGAGCCAGGATCTCGAACGCGTCGAACCGCTCGATCAACCGGGCGGAGACCTCGGTGAAGCCGCCGCCGGCGGCCGGTGCGGAGTGGACCGAGGCCAGTACCCGCTCGAAGGCGCCCCTGCCGAGCAGGGCCTCGGCGTGGGAGGTGTGCCAGTGAGGTTCACCCAACTCGATGCCCGACAGGATGCGCAGGTCAGGATGACGTTCCCGGCACGATTGCAGACATTCCCGATAGCCGTCGACGTCGAGTGGAGGCGGCGTCAGGACGCCTTCTGCGACTAGAGGACGCCACGCTTCCGGAACTTCCTCCCCTGGCTTGAGAGTCCAGGCAGTGAGGTCAGCAT